>JAZBPS010000227.1:0-3132 GCA_036353375.1 Halieaceae bacterium
CGGAGTTATTGCAGGATCAGCCCGGAACCCTTACTGGCGGGGCCGGCCTCGGGGTGCCCATTATTCCCCTTGAGATGCTGGCCTACTCGCGCAAGGAAAACTGGGGTGCCAGCGAAACGTTTTACAGTCTGGTGCGCGGCCTGCTTGCGAGCAGGGCGCCGGCACCTGGCGAGACTTACTCTCGCCAGCCCGCCGAGCGGCCCTTGGTAAACCTGCTGGGTCCGACCGCATTGGGCTTTCGCTGCCGTGATGATGTCAGGGAAATTGAACAACTGCTGGCGGCCGTTGGCGTCGATGTAAACGTGGTTGCGCCCCTGGGCGCTACCCCCGCCGACCTGCTGCGCTTGCCAGAGGCGGATGCAAATGTGTGCCTGTACCCGGAGGTGGCTGATACGACCTGTGACTGGCTCAAGCGCAGTTTCGGCATGCCTGTCATTGACACGGTGCCTATCGGCGTGGGCGCTACGCGCGACTTCCTTCGCCAGGTAGCGGAGGTCACCGGAGCCGATGTCTCTGCCGTATTGCGCGATGAGGCCTCAAACCTGCCCTGGTACTCACGCTCGGTGGATTCCACCTATCTCACCGGCAAGCGCGTGTTCATATTCGCCGACGCCAGCCATGCGGTAACGGCTGCGCGCATTGCTCGCGAAGAGCTGGGCTTCGATGTTGTCGGGTTGGGAACCTACGCCAGGGAGCAGGCGCGCAGTGTCCGCGCCTGTGCCAAAGAGCTTGGACTGGAAGCACTGATCACGGACGACTACATGGCAGTAGAGCGCGCCGTTGCCGAGGTGCAGCCGGAACTGGTGCTGGGTACCCAGATGGAGCGTCACATCGCCAAGCGCCTGGGCATTGGCTGCGCGGTTATTTCCACGCCCGCACATGTACAGGACTACCCGGCGCGGTACTCGCCCCATATGGGTTTTGAAGGGGCCAACGTCATTTTTGACAGCTGGGTGCACCCTCTGATGATGGGACTGGAAGAGCACCTGCTGACCATGTTCCGGGAAGACTTCGAGTTCAACGAGGCGGTCACGCCCTCGCACCTCGCCAGCAGCGGTGGCAGTCACCAGTCACCGGCGCCGCAGGCAGATTCGGCCACGCTTACCCTGGCCTGGGACAGCGACGCGGAACGTGAATTGAAAAAGATACCGTTTTTTGTGCGCGGCAAAGCGCGCAGGAATACAGAGCGCTATGCCGCCGAACGCGGCGTGGCGACGATCAATCTGGATACCCTGTATGAAGCAAAAGCGCACTACAGCAGCTAAGGCCACGCCTATCAAGCTGGTGGTTGTCACCCTGGACAGCCACCTGGCCAGCGTGATGAAGGAAGCCCAGGTCAGCCTTGGCAAGCAGATGCCAGGCCTGGAACTGTGCATGCATGCGGCCACAGACTGGGAGGCCGATCCCGCTTCACTGCAGGCCTGCAAGGACGATATTGCCAGTGGTGACATCATCCTGGTGACCATGATCTTCCTTGATCACCAGATCAGTGCGGTGCTGCCGTCCCTGGTGGCCCGCCGCGATCACTGCGATGCGATGGTGTGTTGCATGTCCGCCGCGGAGATCATGAAACAGACCCGTATGGGCCGGTTCAGCATGGATGGCGAGGCCACGGGCCCCATGGCGCTGCTGAAACGCCTGCGCGGCAAGAGCAGCAAGTCCGGCAAAGGTGCCGGTGCCCAGCAGGCCTCGGTGCTGCGACAGCTGCCCCGTATCCTGCGCTTTATCCCCGGCACTGCCCAGGATGTTCGCGCCTACTTCCTCACCCTGCAGTACTGGCTCGCCGCATCAGAGGAAAATATACGCCAGATGGTCTGTTTCCTGATCGATCGCTACGCCGCTGGCCCGCGGGAAGTATTGCGCGGCAGCGTCAAGGTAGAGGCGCCGATCGAGTACCCGGAAACCGGTGTATATCACCCGGGCATGAAGGGCCGCATCAGCGGCAAGGTCAGCGCCCTGCCGCGCAAGCGTGGCAAAAACCAGGGCAGGGTGGGTCTGTTGGTGATGCGTTCCTATGCGCTCGCCGGCAACACAGCCCATTACGATACTGTGATCGCCGGGCTGGAGGCGCGTGGCTACCAGGTGGTCACCGCCTTCGCCAGCGGCCTGGATGCGCGCCCCGCTGTGCAGGCGTTTTTCAAGGACAAGGACAAGACAACCGTGGACGCGGTGATATCCCTCACCGGGTTCTCACTGGTCGGCGGTCCTGCGTACAACGATGCGGGTGCAGCAGAGGCCATGTTGGCCGATCTCGATGTCCCTTACATCGCCGCCCAGCCACTGGAGTTCCAGAGTGTCAGGCGCTGGGAGGAATCCGAGCACGGCCTGACGCCGATTGAGGCGACCATGATGGTGGCCATACCGGAGCTGGAGGGCGCTACAGGCCCGATGATCTACGGCGGTCGGGACGAGGACGGTGCCGATGACATGAGCCCCCACCAGGAGCGTATCGACACGCTGGTGGCCCGGGTCGACCGATTGGTACAGCTGCGTCGCCAGGCCCGCTCCGAACGCAAGCTCGCAGTGGTGCTGTTCAACTTCCCGCCCAATGGCGGCAACACCGGAACCGCCGCCAACCTCGCTGTGTTCGGCTCGCTCTACAATACCCTGCAGCGGCTTGCGGAAGAGGGCTACAAGGTCGAATTGCCCGCCTCCGTGGACGCCCTGCGTGAAGCGATCACCGAAGGTAATGCGCTGCAGTACGGTGCTTACGCAAATGTCGCCGAGATGGTGGACGTGGACGACTATGTGCGCCGTGAGCCGCATCTCGCCGAGATCGAGGCGCAGTGGGGCCCGGCGCCCGGCAAGCAGCTCACCGACGGTCGGCGCCTGTTTATCCTGGGCGCCCATTTCGGCAACATCTTTGTTGGTGTGCAGCCCGCCTTCGGCTGGGAAGGCGATCCCATGCGCCTGCTCTTCGAGCGAGGCTTTTCGCCCACCCATGCCTTCAGCGCGTTTTACGATTATCTCAAGCATGAATACCGCGCCAGTGCGGTGCTGCATTACGGCACCCATGGCGCACTGGAGTTCATGCCGGGCAAGCAGGTGGGCATGTCACAAACCTGTTGGCCAGACCGCCTTATCGGCGACCTGCCGCACTACTACCTGTACGCCTCCAACAACCCCTCCGAG
>JAZBPS010000228.1:0-3230 GCA_036353375.1 Halieaceae bacterium
CGGGAACGTATCAATGCCAGCATCGACGCAGCTGTGGACGTTGTCCCCCTGCTCGCCGCGGGCGACTGGAACAGGGCCGTACAACAACTGCATAGCGCCACCCGCGAGTCCGGCGGTGAGCCGGCAACCCGACACGACGAGGATAACGATCAGCATGGGATTTAAGTGTGGC
Source organism: Halieaceae bacterium (assembly GCA_036353375.1). Lineage (GTDB taxonomy): Bacteria > Pseudomonadota > Gammaproteobacteria > Pseudomonadales > Halieaceae > JANQIO01. Next base: position 173 of record JAZBPS010000228.1, read on the forward strand.
ATTGGGGGCCTGCCGAACGTGGGCAAATCGACCTTGTTCAATGCGCTGACCCAGGCGGGCATAGACGCAGAGAACTTTCCGTTCTGCACTATTGAGCCTAATGCGGGCGTTGTTCCGGTACCCGATCCCCGGCAGACGCGCATAGCCGCGATCGTCAAACCGGAAAAAGAAATCGCCACCACCATGGAGTTTGTCGACATCGCAGGCCTGGTAGCCGGGGCGTCCAAAGGCGAAGGGCTGGGCAACCAGTTCCTGGCCAATATTCGCGAGACCGATGCAATCGCCCATGTGGTGCGCTGCTTCGAGGACGACAACGTGATCCACGTGGCCAACCGGGTAGACCCTGCCGGCGACGTCGAGGTCATCAACACCGAACTGGCTCTGGCTGACCTTGAGACCTGCGAAAAACAACTGCAGCGAGTCCTGCGCACCGCCAAGGGTGGTGACAAGGATGCCGTTGCCATGAAGGCGCTGCTGGAAGACAAAATCCTGCCGCAGCTCAATGAGGCAAAACCGGTTCGGGCGCTGGCGCTTGATGAGAACCAGCGCGCCCTGCTCAAGAGCCTGCACCTGCTGACCGCCAAGCCCACCATGTACATAGCCAACGTCGACGAAGACGGCCTTGCCGGCAACGCCTGGACGGAGCAATTGCAGGCGATTGCCGCCGCCGAGGGCGCTGTCGTGGTTGTTATCTGCAACAAGCTGGAAGCCGAGATCGCAGAGCTGGATGCCGACGAGCGCAGCGATTTCCTCGCTGACCTCGGTCTGGAAGAGGCTGGGCTCGACCGGGTCATACGCGCGGGCTACGAGTTGCTCGGCCTGCACACATTCTTTACCGCGGGGCCGAAAGAGGTGCGCGCGTGGACCGTCAAGGTGGGCGCCACAGCACCGGAAGCCGCCGGCGTTATCCACACGGACTTCCAGAAAGGCTTTATCCGCGCGGAGGTCATCGCCTACGATGACTTCATCGCCCACAACGGGGAACAGGGTGCAAAGGACGCAGGACGTTGGCGACTGGAAGGCAAAGACTATGTCGTCGCCGACGGCGATGTGGTTCATTTCCGCTTCAATGTCTAGGCCATCTGCGCGAGGCGGGGCGGGCTGAGAGCACACGGCTATCTGCACACTGACACGCCGAAGTGTGCACCAGTTCACAGTCCGGCGAAATTCTAGCGCTCGCTAACCTTGTGGCACTGCCCCAGCCTGCCTAGCATGCCTTCGTCTTTACCGCAATTACGGTATACACTTACGTGATTCAGGTCTTTCACCCTGGTGCCCAAACGCGCCCGGAGATAAGGCAAGTCACTGACAACTGCTGACACGTTGTATCTGCGGCCACGGCGAACAGGGACGGGGCAAAAATGAACAACTGTTGTGCGCTCTACAGCACACGCTTACAAAATAGCTGGTCGCGCTACCCTGCTGCGGCGCTTGCTTTCCTGATTTTCTTCACGGCGGCGTTAGCTGCCTCGGCGCAACAGGCACAACAGCGGGCGCAGACAACAACCCTGTCCGCGGAGCAAACCCGCGATCTGCTGCAGTCCGCCAAGCAATTCGTTCTCGGCGGCATGATGCAGCCCGCGTTCGACGCCTTGAGTCCCCATGAGCTGCAGCTCGCCGGCGACCCGGATTACGACTATCTTTATGGCACAGCTGCGCTGGAAACCGGCAGGCCCGATCTCGCCGTATTCGCCCTGGAGCGGGTGCTGGAAGAAAAGCCGTCCTTTGCCGGCGCGCGCCTGGAACTCGCCCGGGCGTATTTTGCCCTGGGTGATAACGAGGCCGCGCGCTACCACTTTGACTACCTGCAGGGCCAGAACCCGCCGCCCAACGTGCAGGCTGCCATCACCAGTTACCTGCGCGCCATCGACCGGGTAGCAGCCGCTTACAAGCCGATTTACATTCCGAGTTTCTCGGCCGGTTTTGGCTACGACAGCAATGCCAACGCATCCACCGATGTAGAACAGTTCCTCGGCTTTATATTGGATGGCAATAACGTGGAGACAGACTCGGCGTTCTATCACGCCAGCCTGGGCAACTATTACAGCCGCCCACTGACGCCCGAGTTGAAACTGCTGGTCACGGGCGGCATCAGCCAGCGCAACTACCCCGATGCCAGTTTTGTCAATGCCACCGACCTCAACGCCAACGCCGGACTGGAATGGAATCTCGGCGATACCAGGATCGTTCCGACCGTGGGTGCGGCCTTCAACTGGCTGGATGGTGACGGCAACCTCGACCGCTTTACCAGTGACGTTGCCATCAGCCATTTTCTCAGCGACGACTGGAAACTGCTGGGCGGGCTGACGGCTGCGGCCTGGCGCTACACCGAAGATCTGGAATTTCGTGATGCCAATGTCTACAACGCCCGGGCCGGTTTTGAGCACTACCTCGACGCCGCCACCGGCAGCGTAATTTCAGCGATGGCGATGGTGGGTATAGACGACACGACCGACAGCGAGTCTCCTTTCGACAATGATCGCTGGGCGCTAACGGTTAGCGGCAGCCGCCTGATCGCACCCCGTATGCTGATGAGCCTGAGCGCGGGCGCGCGCAATACTGAATTCAACGGCTTGTTTTTCGGTGAGCAACGGGAAGATGACCTGCTGACAGCATCCCTGTCCCTGCAAACCTTTGACTGGCCCGGCGAGGGCTGGCGCACGATCGCGCGCGTCGCCTACACGGATATGGAATCGACCATCGACCTCTATACGTTTGACCGTGCTGAGGTCGGTTTGACCTTCTATCGCGCCTTCGAATGAGACATTTCCTATGAGCACGTCGACTTACAAACGCTGGCTCGCCCTTTTCGTCGGGCTGTTACTACCCGCGCTGGCACAGGCCAATGCAGGCAAGGTGTTATATGCAGCTGGCGAAGTGTCTGTCGAACGTGAGGAGCTGTTGCCGCTGCGCAAGGGGGACATCCTGCAGCAGGGCGATGTGGTGATTACCGGCCCCGGCGCGCGCGCACAGCTTTTGATGATAGACGGCGCGCGCATTTCCCTGCGCTCCGACAGCCGCCTGGCCCTGGATACCTACAAGATCGACAACGGCCGTC
>JAZBPS010000469.1:0-1320 GCA_036353375.1 Halieaceae bacterium
ATACCAACCCAATATCCAAGTCTTTCTCTTGATTCAGATGGGTATGAGGGATCATGATTCTTGAAATAGACCTTTTCATAGAATCTGTACTGAAGTAAAGCACTTATATCTGCGATTATTCCTGTGCAGACAAAGTGGGGTGTCTGGTAGTTCAGGGATGGTGTGGCCATTCTGTTTAGAAGATAACAGACATATTCCAAACAAAGAAGCCAACAATTTGCAGGTGCCCCAACACTATCCATTATCTTGTTCACATACTTCTTTATAGTTTGGTAGCGTTGTTCTGCATAGTTTTGATGTTGGTGTTCTGGTTCACTTTGCCAATCATCAATATGGTATTCTCTGAGTATATCTTGGACCTTATGTGATATCTCAGCCATAGCTCTATCACTGATTAATTTGTCCATGGCTCCCCTTTTCCTGATATTATCTTGCAAAGCCTTGGCAAATTCACCATCAGATTTCATTCCATATGCATCAGCAAACAAAGATTGTCTGCCAATGAAGATCTGTGCACATGAAGCACCACTGTCTACAGCTTTAGTATCTGAAAATACTGTATCAGTAGCAACTTCCTCATTCCTCCTCTTCACATTCAAAGCAGGGAATCTGGCCTTGAAATGCTTCTTCAAAACATCATCTGTCCTTACATATCTCGCATATTGAGTGGTATTTTCCATAGTCTTCAAGATAATCTTGTCTGGTGCCCAACCAAGATATGGTCTTAGTGTCTCAAGGTCTGGAGGGGCAGGTTTGAAGAGTTTTGGAGATGCAATGCGAGGCAGCTGATGATTATTAATCAAGTATTGGTGGTGGCCAAGAAGGCCTCCCATCAAGCTCAGGGGACATCAACTGACCATAGTTGAGGCCAAGGATGGAATTAGGTTGATAAATCAACTTACTCCCCTTAGGGTTATCAGGAGGGTCCATGTAGACAGGGAGTGGAATAAATTCATCCTCAATGGGCAGATATCTCCCTTGATGAACCTTGATAGCAGTGTTGTAGGCCTGGAGGAGCTCATTGTTGAATATTTTGTCAAGAAGCTCGTCCTTGGGGTCTTCTATGTGAGGATCCATAGTGTAGTTCATAGCAATAATATCCTCACTAGCTTCCTCTTCCTCATCTTCTGAGATGTAAGCCAGAGGGGTAGGAGCAACCTTTTCTGGAGGATAGTCTCCTGCAACTGCTTCAGGGGTGTTCTCCAAATCAAGGATAGATGGGTCCCATGGTTGATCAGCTGTCATTTCAATATGCGGGATTTCTTCATATTCCTTTTGGGTAGGACATTTGAGGTCAAGATATGCCAGTCCTGATCTGAT
>JAZBPS010000229.1:0-4240 GCA_036353375.1 Halieaceae bacterium
CCGCCGCCAACGCCCACACCCGCGCTGATCTCACTGTCGAGATCGACACGCCAGATTCGTTCGCCACTGGATTTATCCAGTGCCGCTACCTCGCCGTCGCTGCCCGCGGCGTATATCGCATTGCCCTCGATGACCGGACGCAGATGGTAGTAACCCTTACCCTGCCCACCCGACAACGTGGCGCTCCAGAGACGTTTCGTATCGACTTCCGGCACGATGTCCAGCAACGGCGCGGGCTGATTGGCCTCCTCGTCGTCGTTGCCCATCCAGCCTGTGAGGGTGCTGCACCCCGACAGGCCCACAACCGCCGCCAAAAAAAGAGCTGCACGCCAGGCGCGACCAGGCCGGGAGCTATTGTCCATCGCTGCTGCCGCGTTCTGCTGTGGCGTCGCTGCTGGCAAGCGCGCGCGGCGCCACCGGCGTCAGCGACTCCAGCTTCAGTCGCAGGACCTCGCTGGCACCTGAGTCGGTAGCCGCGGCCAGGTTGAGTGCCCGTTCGTAGGCCGCCACCGCACTGTCCTTGTCGCCCAGCTGCAGGGCGGCGTCGCCCTCTGCCTCGGCATAGAGGGCCGCGTAGGCGCCCGGTTCTGCCGCCTGCAGAATCGCAAGCGCCTGCGCGGCATTGCCCCGGGCAGCGACTACCCTTGCCAAACGCAGTTCCGCCAGCAGCTTCAGTTCTTTCGCCGGGTTGCGGCCCAGCACCCAGCGCAATTCCTGTTCCGCCTGGGCCAGGTCTTCCTCGTGCACGGCCACGCGCGCCAGGTGCAGTGCGGCAAAATCGGCGTAGGCCGAGCCGCTGTAATCGGTCTTGATGCCCTCGGCCAGGGTTTTCAACGTGGTGATATCCCCGCCGCCCTGCGCCGTTTCACGCACCGCTTCCATCAGCATTTCGTAGCGCAGCGACGCCTGCGTGGCCTGCTGCTGCTGGTAGTTCTGCCAGCCCTGCCAGCCAAAGCCCGCGCCCAGGGCCAGCGCGATCGCGATCACCGTAGATCGTCCATTCTCCTGCCACCAGCGCTTAAGCGCCTCTAGCTGCTCGTCCTCTGTCTGGTAGGTTTCCACTAGGGTTCCTCATTCATTAAAAACTGCTGGATTTCTGTGGCCAGGTCGCCCCGGGACACCGTTCGCTGTTCACCACCCCGCAGCGGCTTGAAACCCACGGTCCCGTCCGCCAGTTCCTGCTCGCCCAGCACCAGCGCCAGCCTTGCCCCGCTGCGGTCGGCCTTTTTCATCTGGCTTTTGAAGCTGCCACCCCCGCTGTGCACCTGCAGCCGGCAACCCGGCAGCGCTGAGCGCAGGCTTTCGCCGAGGGCAAAACCTGACACAGCAGCCGAGTCACCAACGGCCACCAGGTAGACGTCGGCGGCATAGTCGGGCACCGCGGGTAAGCTGCCCGCCGCTGCCGCATCCTGCAGCAGCAACACCAGCCGCTCCAGCCCCATGGCGAACCCGGCCGCCGGGGTGTCCTTGCCGCCGAGTTGGGCGACCAGGCCATCGTAGCGCCCCCCGGCGCAGACGGTGCCCTGCGCGCCCAGCGCAGTGGTCACCCATTCGAACACCGTACGATTGTAGTAATCGAGGCCCCGAACCAGCCGGGGGTTCACCTGGTAGCGTATCCCCGCCGCATCCAGCAGGGCGCAAAGCCCGGCAAAATGATGGGCAGAATCCTCGTCCAGATACTCGGGCAGGGTTGGCGCATCCGCCAGCAGTGCCTGTGTGTCCGCGTTCTTGCTGTCCAGTATGCGCAGGGGGTTGCTGTCCAGCCGCCGCTGGCTGTCCTCATCCAGCGCGTCGCGATGCTGCGACAGGTAGCTTACCAGCGCCTCCCGGTAGCGCGCCCGGGCGTCGTTGCTGCCCAGGCTATTGAGCTCAAGGACAACCTGCTCCGAAAGGCCCAGCGTCGCCCATAGCCGTGCGGTAAGCGCGATCAGTTCCGCCTCCACGTCGGGCGTCTCGGTACCAAATACTTCCACGCCCACCTGGTGGAACTGGCGTTGCCGACCCTTCTGCGGGCGCTCGTGGCGGAACATCGGCCCCGCGTACCACAGCTTCTGCTGGGTGCCGAGCATACCGTTCTGGATAACCGCCCGGACACATCCCGCCGTGCCCTCGGGCCGCAGCGTCAGGCTGTCGCCGTTGCGATCCGTGAAGCTGTACATCTCCCGCTCGACGATGTCGGTCACCTCACCGATGGCGCGGGCGAACAGCGCTGTCTGCTCCACCACGGGAAGCCGGATTTCGCGGTACCCGTAGGCATCCAGCACCGCTGACACCGTGGATTCGAGATACTGCCAGTAGCAACTGTCCTGCGGGAGAATGTCACTCATTCCCCGAATGGCGCGGATCGTGTTCAAAAAGGTTCCTCAGGCTTTGGCGATGAGATCTTCCGAGCGGGCTTCTTCAGCATCGCGCGCGGCCTGCAGCGCCGCTGCCTTCTCCCGTATCACGCCTTCCAGGTGGTCGATAAAGTCCTGGTTGCTGACCTTGTGGTCGGGTTCGCCGTTGATGTAGATGAGATTGCTGGGGGTCGCGCCGGTGAGGCCGACATCCGCCTCCCTCGCCTCACCCGGGCCATTGACGATACAACCGATCACCGCGACGTCCATGGGCGTGCGCACATCTTCCAGGCGCTGCTCCAGGGCATTCATGGTGCCGATGACATCGAAGTTCTGGCGCGAGCAACTGGGGCAGGCGATAAAATTGATACCGTTGGTGCGCAGCTTGAGGCTTTTGAGTATTTCAAAGCCCACTTTAATTTCCTCGACCGGGTCCGCCGCCAGGGAAATACGGATGGTGTCCCCAATGCCTTCCATCAGCAGCATACCCAGCCCGACGGCCGACTTCACCGTCCCGCCGCGCAGACCACCGGCCTCGGTGATACCCAGGTGCAGGGGCTGCTCTATCTGCTTCGCCAGCAGGCGGTAGGCATCCACTGCCATGAATACCTCTGAGGCTTTCACGCTGACCTTGAAATCCTGGTAATCCAGGGCATCGAGAATCTCGACGTTGCGCAGGGCGGACTCCACCAGCGCCTCGGCGTTGGGCTCGCCATATTTGCGCTGCAGGTCCTTGCCCAGTGAGCCAGCATTGACGCCGATACGGATGGGGATGCCCCGATCGCGGCAGCTGTCCACCACCTCCCGTACTTTTTCCTTGCGGCCGATATTGCCCGGGTTGATGCGAATGCAGTCGACGCCGTATTCCGCCACCTTGAGGGCAATCTTGTGGTCAAAGTGTATGTCTGCCACCAGCGGAACGGTGACCTGTTGCCGAATCTTGCGGAACGCCTCAGCGGCATCCATGGATGGCACCGACACCCGGACAATATCGCCGCCCGCGTCCTGGATGGCGCGCACCTGGGCGACGGTGGCATCGACATCGCAGGTTTCCGTATTGGTCATGCTCTGGACGCTGATGGGCGCGTCGCCACCCACCGCGACGCTGCCTACATAGATCTGCCGCGACTTGCGGCGTTTGATCGGCGATTCTGTTTTCATGGTTCCCCTTCCCTCCTGGTTCCCCAGTAACAATCGGCGGCTGCCTGCGGCGCGCTATTCACCGACCGCAAACCTTGCGAGGTTGCGACCGGGCGGCGATGTCACCGCCACCGGCTCTCCGAGATAACGCAGTGTGACTGCCGCAGCATTACCCGCGACGATCTGGAATGGCGGTTCTCCAGACAGCGATAGCGTATCACCCGCGACCTTCAAATCAGAATAGATCAGTTCACCGCTGCCGTCCTTGACCTCAAGCCAGCATTCGCCGGAAAAACTGAACTGCAACACGCCCTCATCCACCTCGGCAGGCGGCGCCGGCAATTCAGCGCCGCTTTCCTCCTCCAGCGCCGGCACAGCAGCGCTTACCGGCTCATCGGCTGGCGCTTGCTCCAGTGCGTCGACGGCGCTGGACGGTGTATCGATCTGCTCGTCTACGGACTCCGTTGCCTGCGGGGTCAGGGTCTCTGCTATGGAAGACGGTGCAGCAGGCGCCGGCGCCGCGCGCTGCTCAACATCCAGTGTGCCCGCGCTGTCAGCCGATGGCGTGGCGACGGTGGTCTCCGCCGGTCGCTCGCGCATCCAGATCATCACCACCACCATTGCGGCGAACAGCAAACCCAGCACCACCCACATCATGGTGTTGGCGGACGTACCGGCATTGCCTGCGGACTTTGCCCTGGCGGGGGGTTCCTCCCGCCGGGGCTGTTGCTCGGCGGTAAGCGCATTGAAGCGTTCAATCAACG
>JAZBPS010000230.1:0-11550 GCA_036353375.1 Halieaceae bacterium
TAGCTCATCTCGCCGCCGGTCTTTTCCAGCACCGGCTCAACGCCTGACTGTATGCTGCCCAGCACCAGCGCCCGGGACAGGATTTCACTGCTGCCCTTGGCCTGCTTGAGGTTGTCCTGCACGATGCTGTAGGGCATCGCGTTGTAGCGCCGTGCCAGGTAGGTTTCGACGAACCCCGGAATGTCTGCCGCCTTTTCAAGCCGGGCCCGGGCTACCGCTTCCCCCACCACGCCCATGGTGAGCCGGTTCGCCTCTTTTACCTCCAGGTCGCGGCGTTTTTCCAGCCAGTCCAGATAGTCCTGCCAACGGCCCTCCAGCAGGGCGATAGATCCCAGGTCCGCATAAAAGCCCTGCAGTGTGTTGTTGTCCCGAATATCGTAGGCAGCCAGGTCCGCTTCCACATCCCGGCGCAGTTCTGCTGCCAGCGCCAGCAGTGTCTCGCGATTCTCGGGCTTGTAGAGCGCCGTGGCGGGAATGGATAACTGATAGGTGTGGCGCGGCAGATCGTCCCGGCGGGTGATGACCTGCTTGTCCGTGTTCGCCCCGGCCTGGTCGGCGGAGGTTTCAATGCGACCATCGGGCGCAATCATCGGATCTGCCCCCCGGTCACCGCAGCCGGACATCCACAGCAGCGGTAGCAGCGCCAGCGCCCAGACTGACCGCGCAGCGCCAGCGCCTTCGTTTGTTCCTGGTATGGCAGCCTTCATTCTGTTGTCTCCTCTATGAAGAAGGTGAGCCTTGCCGCCTGCACGGACTCCCCGGACAGCGTCAGGGGGAGACTGAAGCCGGCAGCAGCGCTCCAAAAACCACACATCTTCGCCAAAACGATACGATTAACTACTATTCATTAAAATATTAGAGATTTATTGGCATTTTAGTGCCGTTATGCGGCGAATAAGCGATTGATCACTCTACGCCGCCCTCTATAATGCGCAGCATACGGCAGACAACCACCGGTTTACAGACATGACAGGATTCACACATCGCAAATATCCCGCTTACCAGCCCATGCGCATGAACGCGCGGCGCTGGCCGGATCGCGTGATAGAGGCAGCGCCCCAGTGGTGCAGCGTTGATCTGCGTGACGGTAACCAGGCGTTGATTGAGCCCATGACAGCGGCGCAGAAGTCCCGCCTGTATGACCAGCTGATCAAGGTCGGGTTCAAGGAAATCGAGGTGGGTTTCCCGTCGGCATCCAGCCATGACTACGCCTTCGTGCGCGACCTGATTGAGAACGGACGCGTGCCCGATGACGTCACCCTGCAGGTGCTGACCCAGGCGCGCCCAGACCTGATTGAAAAAACCTTCGACGCTCTCAAAGGCGCCAGGCGTGCGATCCTGCACGTGTACAACTCCACGTCCACGGTGCAGCGCAACAAGGTATTCAAACAGGACAAGGCGGGCATCATAGAGATTGCCGTGAACGGCGCGCGCCTGGTGCAGCAGCAGGCGATGAAACACCCGGACACCGAGTGGGTCTTCGAATACTCGCCGGAGAGCTTCACCGGTACCGAGATCGATTACGCGATTGAGGTATGCAACGCCGTTATTGATGTCTGGAAGCCCACGCCGGAGCACAAGTGCATCATCAACCTGCCCGCCACGGTAGAGATGAGCACCCCCAATGTGTATGCCGACCAGATTGAGTATTTTTGCGACCGCATCAACCGGCGCGACGCCATCATCGTCTCCACCCACACCCATAACGACCGGGGCTGCGCCGTGGCGGCGGCAGAGCTGGGCGGCATGGCGGGGGCCGACCGGGTGGAAGGCACGCTGTTCGGCAACGGCGAACGCACCGGCAACATGGACATTCTCACCATGGCAATGAACCTCTACAGCCAGGGTGTGGACCCGATGCTCGATTTCGAGCATATGGACGAGATCATTCAGACCTACAAGGACTGTACCCAGATGCCAGTACATCCGCGGCATCCCTACGCGGGTGAACTGGTGTTCACGGCATTTTCCGGCAGCCATCAGGACGCCATCAAGAAATGCCTGGATTCACGCAGCGATGACGAACTGTGGGAAGTGGCTTACCTGCCTATCGACCCAGCCGACATCGGCCGCTCCTACCAGGAGGTGGTGCGTATCAACAGCCAATCCGGCAAAGGCGGGATTGCCTATGTGCTGGACAGGGATTACGGCCTGCAACTGCCACGCTGGCTGCAGATCGACTTTTCCGCCGCTGTACAACGGCACGCGGAGGAAGTCGAATCTGAAGTGGCCCCGGAGGATATCTGGGAACTGTTTCAGGCCACCTATTTCGATGCCGGCCCCTGGGAGCTCGGCAATTATCAGGTCAATCGCGAGGACGGCGCTGACAAGCTGCAGGCTGACCTGATCAAGGATGGCGTCAGCCACGCGCTGACCGGCAGCGGCGGCGGTGTGGTGGAGAGCTTCATCAACGGCATGCAGAACTTCATCGGCAAGCCCATCGTACTGGTGGAGTACTCAGAGCACGCCCTGAGCCACTCGGCTGATGCTGAGGCCATTTGCTACATACAGCTCAACGTGGGTGGTGAGCGGGTCTGCGGCGTGGGTCGCTCCGGCGACATCATCCAGGCATCGCTGGACGGCATACTGGGCGCGATCAATCGCGCCGTGGTAGCCGAGGCCGCCGCAGCCTGATTGCAGGGGCGCGCCCCGCGCCCACCTGCAAACTTTTCACACTGTGGGTGAGGATTATTTACCTCCCTTCCCGGTATTGCCGGTTTACTCTCCGACTACAGAGATTGTCTCGCGTTCGCAGGGAGACATCCGGCAGCGTTGGTCACAGCGCTATCGCCTGCAAACAACGTGTTCGGAATACTGCGACGTGGGAGAGAGGGCAAAGAGCCCCTTAACGCGCCCCCAGGGGCAGGGTGATAGAGACAGACTGACATGAAAAACCCACGCAAAAACGAACAACAGGCGCAGCGCAGCGCGCCCCGCGCCACCTTCGCCGAGGTGTTTGCCAGCATCCGCTTTGAACATAAACCCTCCGCCAACGATCAGCCGAAAGCGTCTACCCCGGGTTTTGCCACGAACCGCTCGTTGCACAACGGCGTCGCAGCACCGGACGATTACAAGCAGGTAGAGCGCAGCAGCAACTGACAGGCCTCGGCTAGCGCCGTCGCCGCCGCAACAGACCCTTGATGCGATCGGACAGCGTCTCGTACTTGAGATCACTGAATTCCCCGGCATCCAGGAAAACCCGGTCGCAGCTGGGGCAGACCTCCAACCAGATATGCGTCTGCCTCGCGTCTGTAACCGTGTTCATCTTCACCCGGCATACCGGGCATTCGATATCGTCGATCTTGTCGAACTGCCTGCCAACCCTGGGATGGCCGATATCCAGGAACGTCTCCACCATCCACTCCGACTTCATGGCCTGCAACACCGCAGCCTCCACCAGCAGGCCGTAGCACTCCGTGCAACGCTGCAGTGCGATCTCGGGACCGTAACGTTTGGTTTCCATGGGGGCACTGCATTTGGGGCAATCCATGAACACGTTCCTCAAGGCCTTTATGACAGCGCCAGTCGCCGTCGCAACCCTAGCCTAACGGACCCGGCACCGCGCGTCAGCCACAGCCTGTGCTACCATCGCGCCGATTCCAGCCCTGCCCGGGCAGCATGCCTGACACACCGCAGCCAATGACCGGTACAGACGACATATACGCCAGCCCACTGGGTGACCTGCCCGCCTTTCGCTTTGACGAGACTGTGGTGAAGGTCTTTCCCGACATGATCCAACGCTCTGTGCCGGGTTACAGCACGATCATCGCGATGACCGGCCTGCTGGCCCAACGGCACGCCACGCCCGGCTCCCGGCTTTACGACCTGGGGTGCTCGCTGGGCGCCTCCACGCTGGCCATGCGCCAGCAGGTGCAGGCGGAAGGTTGCCGCATCATCGGGGTGGACAATTCGCCCGCGATGATCGCGCGCTGTGAAACACTGATTGCCGAGGGCGCAGACACCCTGCCGGTTGAGCTGGTCTGTGACGATATAGAAAACGTACCGGTGAAGAACGCCTCCGTCGTGGTACTCAACTTCACCCTTCAGTTCATTCCCCTGCAGCGCCGCACCGCCCTGGTCAATCGCATTTGCGAAGGGCTGCAGCCGGGCGGCATCCTGGTCCTCTCGGAAAAAGTGCTGTTCGAGGACCCGCACCTCAATGAACTGAATATCGAGCTGCATCACCAGTTCAAGCGGGCCAACGGCTACTCGGAGCTGGAGATCGCACAGAAGCGACAGGCGCTGGAGAACGTGTTGCTGCCGGAAACCCTCGCAACCCATAAGCAGCGGCTGGGCGCCGCGGGCTTCAGGAGCGCGGACGTCTGGTTCCAGTGCTTTAACTTTGCCTCGCTGGTTGCACTGAAGTGATGGATGTCGCACCCCTTCTGCAGCGCTGGCGCGACAGCGAACTCGCGCCCTGGTGCGACAGCTTGCAGGCCGATATAGCGCGGCGCTTCAATCCGCAGCGACACGGTGACCTGCCGCGCTGGCAGGCTGCACTGGCAGCGCTACCGGCACTGACACCCTCCGATATCTCGCTGGACAGCGCCTGTATCCGGGTGGGCAATGCCGCGGATATCACCGACAGTCAGCGCGCGGCACTGGAGGGCGCGCTGCGCGAGCTGCACCCCTGGCGCAAAGGTCCCTTCGAGCTGTTCGGGCTGCACATTGATACCGAGTGGCGTTCAGACTGGAAATGGGAGCGGCTGCTTCCGGCCCTCCAACCCCTGGCCGGAAAGCGTGTGCTGGATGTGGGCTGTGGCAGCGGCTACCACTGCTGGCGCATGCTGGGCGCAGGCGCGTCCGAGGTGATCGGCATCGACCCCACGCCCCTGTTCGTGCTGCAGTTTCAGGCACTGAAGCACTACATCGGCAGGGATGACGCCTGGGTTCTGCCACTGGGCGTTGAGGACATGCCGGGCGACATGGCGGCCTTCGATACCGTGTTTTCCATGGGGGTGTTGTACCACCGGCGCTCGCCCATCGAACATCTCATGGAGTTGCGCGGGGCGCTGCGCGAGGGCGGGCAACTGGTTCTGGAAACCCTGGTGGTCGAGGGTGACGCCAGCACCTGCCTGGTGCCCAGCGGGCGCTATGCGCGCATGGGCAATGTATGGTTCCTGCCCAGCACCGGGATGTTGTTGCTGTGGCTTGAAAAACTGGGCTATCGGGAACCTGCGCTGGTGGACGTGAACACCACCAGCACCGCGGAGCAGCGCAGTACAGACTGGATGCAGTTTCACTCCCTGGCCAACTTCCTGGACCCGGAAGACCCTGCGCGCACGATTGAGGGCTACCCCGCGCCGCGGCGGGCCATCGTCACGGCGATGCGCTAGGGTTGTCAGTCGTCTGAGTGGGGCGTGGGCATCATGCCCGGCATCGGGAAAGGCGCTATTTTGCCACCCGTGGAGTCACTGATCTTGCCGGTGCCCTGCTTCTCGACCTCGTCGATGCGAATGACCGAGTGCATGGGGATATAGCTGCGCTTCACGCCGGCAAATTCATTCTTGAGGCGTTCTTCTGCAGGGTCGACCACCAGTTGGCTGCGCTCACCGAAAACGTATTCCTCGATCTCGATAAAGCCCCAGACCTCACTGCTGTAAAACTGCCGGGCGTAAATTTCATACACCTGGCCCTGATTCTGGAAAATCACTTTGTAAATCGGCTGCGCCATAACTCCGGGATTCTCAATGACAGGTCAAAAAACGGCCGGCAATACTACCACCTGCGGGATTCCAGAGGGTAGTCCTGTGCGCGTGCTAACCGCTATAATCGCGCGCCTCGACATTCATGGTATTTACGCAAGAAGTGGCAAAAAAGCTCTACATCCAGACGCACGGCTGCCAGATGAACGAATACGACTCAGATCGTATGCGCGACCTGCTGGGCGAAAGCCATCAGATGGAGCCTGCCGCAACGCCTGAAGAGGCAGACGTACTGCTGCTAAACACTTGTTCTATCAGGGAAAAAGCGCAGGAGAAGGTCTTCCATCAGCTGGGGCGCTGGAAACACCTGAAGCAGCGCAATCCCGACCTTATTATTGGTGTGGGCGGCTGTGTTGCCAGCCAGGAAGGCGAGGCCATCGGCAAGCGCGCGCCTTATGTTGACCTGGTATTCGGGCCCCAGACCCTGCACCGTTTGCCGGAGATGATTGAAACACGGCGCAGCGACGGCAGCATTGTGGTGGATGTGAGCTTTCCCGAGATCGAAAAGTTCGACAACCTCCCGGAGCCCAGCGTCGACGGCCCCACGGCCTTCGTTTCCGTCATGGAGGGCTGCAGCAAGTACTGCACATTCTGTGTTGTGCCCTACACACGTGGTGAGGAGGTCAGTCGGCCCCTTGACGACGTGATCGCGGAAGTCGCCGGACTGGCCGCGCGCGGTGTGCGCGAAGTGAACCTGCTGGGCCAGAACGTCAACGCCTATCGCGGACAAAACCACCTCGGGGAGACCGTGGATTTTGCGGAACTGCTGTTTCTGGTGTCCCGGGTGCCCGGCATTGACCGTATTCGCTACACCACATCCCACCCGGTGGAATTCACTGACGCACTGATCGACGCCTACGCTGAAATTCCACAGCTGGTGAACCATCTGCACCTGCCGGTGCAGGCGGGTAGCGACCGCATTCTCGCCGCCATGAAGCGCGGCCACACAGCGCTGGAGTACAAATCCAAGATTCGTCGCCTGCGCCGGCACCGACCGAACATCAGCCTGTCCTCAGATTTTATCGTGGGCTTCCCGGGCGAAACCGAGGCAGACTTCGAGGCCACGATGAAGCTTATTGAGGACGTGGGCTTTGACCACTCTTTCAGCTTCATCTACAGCGCACGCCCCGGCACACCGGCGGCCGAGCTGCCCGATAACACGCCGGAAGCCGTGAAAAAGCAGCGCCTGCAGATTCTGCAAACCCGCATTACCCAGATGGCCATGGAAATCAGTCGTCGCATGGTCGGCAACGTCGAGCGCGTGCTGGTGACAGGCCCGTCGAAGAAAGACCCCGGGCAGCTACAGGGTCGTACCGAGAACAACCGGGTGGTGAATTTCCGCAGCAGCGATCACGGCCTGATCGGCGAATTCGCCGACGTTTTGATCGAGGAAGCCCTGCCCAACTCCCTGCGCGGCAGCCTGCAACTGTCGGCCGCGGTGGCCGACGCGGTCTGACCGCGGGGATTTTCATGACAGCTTTCTTATTGACTGCCGGTGAAACCCGGCTATCCTTGCACTTTCCCAACCCGCCGATCGTGGCAAAACGACCGTATTGAATAGCGACGAACCTCCCAGTCAGCTGACTCTCACGCTGGAACCCAGCGACGCCCGCCACCTCGCTACACTTTGTGGCCAGTTCGACCAACATCTGAAACAGATCGAATCGCGTCTGGGCGTGACTGTGCGCGCCCGTGGCAATGTCTTCGCCATAGACGGCACCGCGGCTTCAGTGGATACAACCGCTGCGCTGCTGCGCGAGCTGTACGCCGAGATTTGCGCCGGTTACATGCTCAGCCCCGAGTCCCTGCATCTGCACCTGCAACAGTCCGGACTGGAGAGCCACGCCGGCAGCCCCGATGCGGCCCCGGATGCGCATACGGGTAACGTGGTCACCATCCGCACCAAGCGAAGCCCGGTGAAGCCCCGGGGCAAGAACCAGCAACAGTATGTGCAGGAGATCAGCCGCTGCGATCTCAACTTCGGTATAGGCCCCGCCGGCACCGGCAAGACCTACCTGGCGGTGGCCTGCGCGGTCGAGGCGCTGATCAGCGAACGCGTTCGGCGAATCCTGCTGGTGCGACCGGCGGTAGAAGCCGGCGAAAAGCTGGGCTTCCTTCCCGGCGACCTCTCGCAGAAAATTGATCCCTACCTGCGCCCACTGTACGACGCCCTCTATGAAATGCTGGGCTTCGAAACCGTCAATAAGTACATCGACCGCAACGTGATTGAGGTCGCCCCGCTGGCCTTTATGCGCGGGCGCACCCTGAACAACGCGTTCATCATTCTCGATGAGGCCCAGAACACCACGCGAGAGCAAATGAAAATGTTTCTCACGCGGATCGGCTTTGGCTCCACGGCCGTGGTTACCGGCGATGCCACCCAGATCGACCTGCCCCGGGGCACACACTCCGGCCTCACCCATGCCATGAACGTGCTCGAGGGGCTGGAGGGCTGCAGCTTTACCTATTTCCAGTCGCGCGACGTGGTTCGCCATCCGCTGGTGCAGCGCATCGTGGAGGCCTATGACAAGCACGACGCCAGCCAGACGACCTCCATCGACAAGACCCGGTCCTGAACCCGTGCATCTGGAAGTAGACATACAGGCGGCGAGCACCGAACCGGCGCCCGACGAGGACGACATACGACGCTGGATCGCCGCAGCCCTGGAGGGGCGCCGGGCAGAGGCGGAGGTGTCCGTGAGGCTGGTGGACGAAACAGAGATGGCCACCCTGAACCAGACCTACCGGGACAAGCCGGGCAGCACCAATGTCCTGTCCTTTCCCGCAGCCCTGCCCGACGATATCGAGCACCCGCTACTGGGCGATATTGTCCTGTGCCCCGCGGTGATCAACCGGGAGGCGGCGGAGCAGCGCAAGACCGCCGCCCAGCACTGGACCCACATGCTGGTGCACGGCAGCCTGCACCTGCTGGGCTACGACCATATACGGGCGGACGAGGCCGAGGCGATGGAGTCACTGGAAACCGCCATACTGGCCCGTTTAGGGTTGCCCTGCCCGTATCGTGAAGACACCAGCGACACCGGGGTAGAAGCGTGAACGAAGAACGCTCCGGAAACGACACACAGGAGAAGGGCTGGCTGGAGCGGCTGGCACTGATATTCAACTCCGAACCGCGCACGCGCCAGGACCTTAGCGACGTGCTCGAAATCGCGCGGGACAACGAGGTGATCGACGATGACGCCCAGAGCATCATCGAGGGCGCCATGCAGGTGGCGGAGCTGCAGGCCCGCGACATTATGATCCCGCGCTCCCAGATGGAGGTCATCAAGGCCGAATACTCGCTGGCGGAGTTGCTGCCACAGGTGATTCAGTCGGCACACTCGCGCTACCCGGTGATTGGCGACAGCCCCGACGACGTGCTGGGCATCCTGCTGGTGAAAGACCTGCTGCCGCAGATCCTCGAGCCGCAAGGCGAAGATTTTGACCTCACCAGCCTGCTGCGCCCCTGCACCGTGGTGCCGGAGAGCAAGCGGCTGAATGTCCTGTTGCGCGAGTTCCGCCAGAACCGCAACCATATGGCGATCGTGATCGACGAGTACGGCGGTGTCGCGGGACTGGTTACCATAGAGGATGTACTGGAGGAAATTGTCGGCGAGATCGAGGACGAGACCGACCTGGCAACAGATACCTTCATCCGTCAGCTCGGCAACGGTGATTACATCGTCAGGGCCCTGACCCCCATCGAAGATTTCAACGAAGCCTTCAAAACCGATTTCAGCGACGACGAATTCGACACGATTGGCGGCCTAGTCATGCAGCAGTTCGGGCATCTTCCCAGCCACAATGAGACCACTGAGATTGACGGCCTCGTCTTCAAGGTGGTGAACGCAGACCAGCGCAAAATCCACAGCCTGCGCGTGCGTGTCCAGAGCGACTGACGCCGTGGGCTGGCCCGCGCGTCTGGGCCCGGCCCTGTTGTCGGTGCTCGCCGGCGGCCTGATCACCCTCTCCCTTGCGCCCTACAATGTCTGGCCCGCGGCCGTACTCAGCCTGTGCCTGTACCTGGGCCTGCTGCGCGATTGCAGCCCCCGCGGCGCCCTGTGGCGAGGCTGGTTGTTCGGACTTGGACAGTTTGGCACCGGCTGTTCCTGGGTGTACGTCAGCATCCACCAGTACGGCGGCGCAAGCCTGCCGCTGGCGGTTTTCCTCACCGCCTTGTGGTGCATCGGACTGGCATTGCTGCAGGCCCTGTTCGCCTATCTGTATGCGCGCCTGATCCGAGGCCTGATGGCAGGCATGCTGGTGGGCTTTCCCGCCCTGTGGGTTCTGTTCGAATGGCTGCGCAGCTGGCTGCTGACGGGCTTCCCCTGGTTGTACATCGGTTATGCCGCACTGGACACCTGGGCCGAGGGCTGGGTGCCGGTGGTCGGGGTTTTCGGCACATCGCTGCTGATGGCGTTCAGCGCAAGCTGCCTTTACCTCGCCTACATGCGCCGCAATGCCCAGTCGCTACTGGTGTACAGCACCATGGTCGCCAGCCTCTGGCTGATTGGCTGGCAGCTGGGTACCGCCCAGTGGGTGGCGCCGGCCAGTGCCCGTCCACTGACAGTGGGCATCGTCCAGCCCAACATACCGCAGGAAAAGAAGTGGGACCGGGCTTACTATCGACCACAGCTTCAGGCCTACCGGGAAATGACCGAACCGCTGCTGGGCAAGGATATTATCCTGTGGCCGGAGGGCGCCATTCCCAACTTCTACCAGCGGGCCCAGGGTTTTCTGCGGCCGCTGGCACAGCGCGCCGACGATGCCGGCAGCGCCCTGGTCACCGGCATTCCCTGGCTGCCGGAGGGCGAGGGACAGTATTACAACAGCATTGTGGCGCTGGCACAGGGTTCCGGTGTGTACCACAAGCAGCGCCTGGTCCCCTTCGGCGAGTACGTGCCTTTGGAAGCCTGGCTGCGCGGCACCATCGAGTTCTTCGACCTGCCCATGTCCGCCTACGCCAGCGGCGCGGCCGAACAGTCGCCACTGCGTGTGCACGATTTTAGGGTGTCACCCTTCATCTGCTACGAGATCGTCTATCCAGAGCTGGTGCGGGAGTACGCGAAGCGCGCCGACCTGATGGTCACCATCAGCAACGACAGCTGGTTCGGCAGCTCTATCGGCCCGTTGCAGCACCTGCAGATGGCGCGCATGCGGGCCCTGGAAAACGGTCGCTACCTGATACGCGGCACCAACAATGGCGTCTCTGCCATCATCGACGAACGCGGCGGGATTATTGCCCGCTCACCCCAGTTCGAGAGATTCACACTGGTGGGTGAGGCCGAGGTCATGCTTGGCCAGACACCCTTCAGCCGGGTGGGCTCCATGCCGGTGCTGATACTGTGTGAAGTGCTGCTGGTATTGATCATGGGCGCCGGCAGCATGGGCCTGCGCCTGCAGCACGATTGAGGTGCCGGTCAGTGCAGTGCCGGAGCCCCGTCACTGCGACCGCCCTCGGGCTCCGCAAACAAATAATCCATCTGCAGGCACTGGGTCGCCAGAGTGCGGGTTTCTTCCAGGGTCAGCTCAATGAAGCTGGCCACCTGCTCAGGCGCCAGCCCCGCGTTGGAGGGCAGAATACCCGCCGCGACCAGCTGCGGGGTGGCATCGTCGGCGATATCCAGGAAGATCTTCAGGGTGGGAAAATCCATGTTCAGGCGACCGAGGTCGGCTGATACCGGCAGCACCGCCATGGGACGCACCTCCAGCTCAGTGGTCAGCAGCAGGCCGTAGCGCTCCAGAAAAAGCCGACTGTCAATCACGCCTTCCACCTCACGCAGGGGCGCGAGGTGCAGACCCTCGCAGCGACCACACTCATCGAACGCAATACGTGCCTGCTTGA
>JAZBPS010000231.1:0-7025 GCA_036353375.1 Halieaceae bacterium
GGGTTACCTGCTGGCCAACATGGCCGTGTACCAGACACGGGCCTGGTTCCTGCGGGAATACGGCCATATCACTGACAACCCGGCAGTGGGTCCGCTGCTGGCACAGCACTACTGGGCGCCCGGCAATGCAGTGAGCCATAACCAGACCCTGCTCGACCTCACTGGCGAAGGCTTCAGCGGCCGTTATCTCGCCGATCACTGCAACCGCAGTGTGCACGACGCCTGGCAGGACGCGCTGAAAAACCTTGCCCGGCTCGAGGAGCGGCAACAGCCCCCGGTGCAATCACTGAACGCGCATATCAGGGTGGTGCACGGCGAAACCGTTCTGGCAGATAACCGGCGCTCGGACCAGCAGATGTTCCAGGACTTCAGTGACTGGATAAAACGGCAGTACAACTAGGCCCGGGTCGCGCTGACCAACGTTAAGGCGTGCTGCCCGCGTAGACACTCACCCGCCGAAATTCCGCTGATTCATCCAGGTCGGGGAAGGTATTGCCAGGCCACTCTCCCAGCTTGCGGTAACCGGGCTCAGCGAAGTCGCGAATACGCGAGTCAGCCAACAGCACCCTCGGCGCGCGCTGCAGGAAGCGGGCCAGCCAGGGGAGATTGGCGCGGTCGTACAACACGTCCGCTGCAAGCACCAGATCAAAGGGTCCCTCGCAATCGTCGAAACGCTCGCGCAGGGACAGCTGCACCCCGTTATAGTCTGCATTTAACGCCGTGGCCGCGAGGGCATCGGCATCGATGTCACAGGCCACCACCTCGGCGGCACCCGCCCTCGCTGCCGCGATACCGGCGACACCGGAGCCGCAGCCGAAGTCCAGTACACGCCGACTGGCGACCCACTCCGGATGGCGTGCAATAAAGCTGGCGAGCACCTGCCCACTGGCCCAGCAGAACGCCCAGTAAGCCGGATAGTCCAGTATTGCCTGCACCTGCTCCGGTGAAAGGTCAGCCTGGGGGTAATCGGCGTTGAGCAAGTAAAGGCACAGTCCTTCGGTATCCGGCAGTTCCTGCAGTTGCAGGCGGGCGCCAGGCACGTGCTGCGCCAGGCGTTGGCCAAGGGCTGCCGACTGCACAACGGTATCGCGCTTTACATTTGTTTCCACAGGATTACAGTGGCCGCCCATGAATGAGGTATATATCGTACCGCCCTGTGACCGGCCTGTAGACATTCTCTACGCCGACGCGCACCTGTTGTTCGTCCACAAACCGCACCTGCTGCTCTCGGTACCCGGCAGGCATCCCGCCAATCGAGACTGCATGATCAGCCGGGTCCAGGAAAGCTATCCCACCGCCACCGTGGTGCATCGGCTTGACCTCGACACCTCCGGCGTCATGGTGGTTCCGCTGCAGAAGGCTGCACACAGCCATATCAGCCGCCAGTTCCAGGAACGCAAGGTCAGCAAGTCCTACGAGGCCGTGGTGTACGGTGATCTTGCTGAGGACAGCGGAGAAATCAGTCTGCCCATTGCCACCGACTGGCCCAACCGTCCGCTGCAGAAGATCTGCCACGAGCGCGGCAAGAGCGCACTCACCCGCTACCGGGTGCTGCACCGCGAGCCCGGCCGCACCCGCCTGCTGCTCACCCCTACCACAGGTCGCTCCCACCAGTTGCGTATCCACCTGGCCGCCATCGGGCACCCGATTCTTGGCTGCGACCTTTACGCCCATGCCGATGCCCTGGCGGCGGCACCGCGGCTACTGTTACACGCAACGCATCTCGGCTTTGAGCACCCGGCCACGGGGATCTGGATAGAGCAGCGCTCGGCCCCCGAATTCTGATCCAGATCATGAGCAGCCGGACGCCAATCGCTACACTAGAGGTATGCACTAGTGAGAGGCGGAAGCATATGAACCCTGAAAAGAGCAAAGCCGCCCTGGAAGCGAAGCTTGCAGACCTCGAGGTACGACTGGCGGGGGTAACCAAGGACATCACCAAAACCCTGTCCAGCGATTTCGCGGAACAGGCCACAGAGCGTGAGAACGACGACGTGCTGGAGGAGATCGGCAAGGAGACTCAGCAGTCCATCGCCCACGTTCGCGCGGCCCTGCACCGGATCGAGGACGGCACCTACGGCTCCTGCGCAAATTGTGGCGAAGATATCGCCGAGCAGCGCCTGGATGCCATCCCCGAGGCTACCCACTGCGTGCGCTGCGCCGACAGGGCCTGATAGCCGACCTGACAGTTATCGGGTACAGCGAACCACGGCGCTGCCTTCTGCAACAGGCCAGCCGGCAGTGCTGGCCGCAAACGTCACTGGCAGCAATTGCAGGCCGTCATCATAGATAGGAGCACCAGTCACTCCAGCTGCCGGGGTAGAGGCGGGCGCGATCATAGCCGGCGAGTTCAAGGCTCAACAGATTGACACAGGCGCTCACACCAGAGCCGCAATAAACTACCGTATCGGACGATGGTCCCAGGGCCTCCCAGCGTTCCCGCTGCTGCCGGGCAGGGCGGGCAAAGCCGCGCTCGTCGGTTACGCCCTGCCAGGGCAGGTTGACCGCCCCCGGTATGTGTCCCGCCACGGGATCGATGGGCTCTTCCAGTCCCGCATAGCGCCGGGCGTCACGGGAATCCACCAGCAGTACATCCTGCGTCGACAGCAACTGCAGCTCGCTGCGATCCACGACCCCGGCGAACGCGCCGACATCAGGCGCTGCGCCGGGTTGGACCGCACCCGGTTGGACCGCACTCGGTTGGGCCGCACCCGGTTGGCCTTCAGGCATCGCGCGCGCCGTTTCAAACCCACTGCTGCGCCATGCGGCAAAGCCCCCATCCAGCAACCGCACATCGGTGTAACCCAGCGCCGTCATCATCCACCAGAGCCTGGCTGCAAAGCAGAAGCGACTGTCGTCATAGGCGACCACCGGCGTATCGCGCTGTATACCCAGTTGTGCAAGGCGGGTCGTGAATACTGCAGGGGAAGGCAGCGGGTGCCGGCCTCCGTGGGTTCCCCGGGGCCCCGACAGGTCATCCTCGAGGTGCAGGTAGTGGGCACCGGGGATATGAGCCGCGCGGTACTCGCGCAGCCCCGCCCCGGTATCCGCCAGATCAAACCGGCAGTCGAGGATGACGCATACCCCCAGTTGCGCGCGTAGTTGCGCTGCAGAAATCATAGTGTCACTCCCAGGTTGTTCGCAGGCCTGCAGCTTTCTAGAATGCGTAAGCGAATTCGCGGAGACAAGGCCTTGGTCTACAAAGAGAATAATAACGGTGATGATCTCATTGTTGCCGAGCCCAATCGCTCAGCGGAATGGGAGACCAACAAACTGCTGTTGATTGTTATGTGCTGTGTCTCAGGCGGCATCGCCCTCGCCTTCAGCCTGATTCTGGGCGCCTGGCCGATACTCCCCTTTGCCGGCCTTGAAATGCTGGCACTGGGTTCTGCCCTGTACTACGTGAGCTGGAAGCTGCGCTACCGGCACGTGATCACGCTGGGTGCAGAGACCGTGCGAATCCAGAAAGGCCATTATTACCCGCGCAAGCAGTGGGAGATAAAAGTGGACGAAGCGGCCCTGTCGATCACACCGGAACGGCACCCCTGGGACGCCCCGGCCATAACGCTGTTCAGCAAGGGAGAGGAAATCTCCCTGGGGGAGTTCCTCAACCGCGAGGATGCCCTGAAGCTGCTATCGCACCTTAAAGGGCGGCTGCGTATCGGCAATCACTCACCGCGCAGCAAACAGGAATTCTAGCACCCTGGCTCGCGAAAGCGGCCGTGACGACCCGCGCCATCGGCAAACCGGTTGGCCCCCTCCAGAGTCTCTCCAGACTCGACCACGGATAAGCCGCGGCGAAACTCATTGACCAGTGCATCGGCCTCATCCTGCTCCCACTGCTCATAGCTACTGAGCCGGTCGCTGCGCATACAAGCCTGCGGAAACGCGGCAATTTGCGCCGCCAGTCGCTGCGCTGCCACCAGCGCCTGGCCGGCGGGCACTTTGCGATTGGCAAGGCCCATCTGCAGAGCCTCGTCGGCGTCAACGGCACGTCCGGTCAGGATCATATCAAGGGCGCGTGAGTGGCCGACAAGGCGCGGCAGGCGCACCGTGCCGCCGTCGATCAGGGGCACACCCCAGCGCCGGCAGTAAACCCCGAACACCGCGGTGGCGTCGACCACCCGCAGGTCACACCATAGCGCCAGCTCCAGACCGCCCGCCACCGCCCACCCCGACACCGCGGCCACCACCGGTTTGGAGAGCCGCAGCCGGCTGGGTCCCATGGGCGCATCGCCGCGTTCGTCCAGGCGATTGCCGCCCTCTCCGCTGGCCACTGCCTTGAGATCGGCGCCGGCGCAAAAGCTGTCACCCGTGCCGGTGAGCACGGCCACGTCGGAATCCGGATTGCGATCAAATTCCCTGAAGGCCTTCACCAGCAAGCCGGCAGTCTCGCCGTCCACGGCGTTGCGCAGCCCGGGTCTGTTGATGGTAACGGTGGTGATGCGGTCGTGAATATCGACCAGAACCTTGCTCATTGAAGGGGACCTTCGGGTAAACGTCAGGCGGCGTTGGGGTCAGGCGGCGTTGGGGTCAGGCCACCTCGGCAGCCCGGCGACGCGCAGCGCGCCTGATACGCAGGCGTCGAAACCAGGACAGCCTGTCGATAAACAGCTTGCCCTCAAGATGGTCCATCTCATGTTGAAGACAGACAGCGTGCATGCCCTCAAGGCGCATCTCAAAGGGCTCACCGTGTACATCCCAGGCGCGAACGTCCACCTGGGGATGCCGGATCACGTTGCCCACAACACCCGGCACCGAGACGCAGCTTTCCTCGACGATGCCGTAGCCGGCGGTACTGAGTATCTCAGGATTGATGTAGCAACGGGGGCCATAGTCGTCATCGGGAACGTGCACCACCAGCACCTGCTGCAATTCCCCGATCTGCGGCGCAGACAGTCCGATGGCGCTGCCCGTCGCGAGGGTGTCGAACAAATCATTGACCAGTTCTTCAAGGGAGGCGTCAAAGGCGGTGACGGCCGCGCAGGGTTCACGCAATCGCGGGTCGGGATACTCAATAATCGCGCGTTGACTCACACGCCCTCTCCCGCGACCCGGCCCGGGGCGTGCGACAGCCCCGCGTCATCGCGCCGCTCTCCGCCCTGGCGCAACAGCGGCCAGGCGGCGATGATCGTCGCGACCAACAGCGCGATCTCGATACCGTAGACGGTCAGGTAGCCACTGAGCACCGAGTCCGATGCCTGCACCAGCAGCACCAGGTCGCGAATGGCACCGCTGAGTGCAACACCTATGCCGGCGGCCGTGGCCTGTACCGCACCCCAGGCACCGAGCGCCAGCCCGACCTGCTCTCGCGGGGCGCGATTCATCGTTGCAGTAAGGGTACCGTGTCCGAACAGCGCACCGCCGAACCCAATCAGGAAATTCCCAACCAGAAACAGCAGCGGCTGCTGCAGAGGCGCGGCGACAATAACCAGCACGAACGCGGGTATGCCGATGACCGCCCCATTGCGCGCCGTGATATAGGGATCGGCACCGTTGCCGATCACGCGTGACGCCACAGCGAAGCCGGTCAGGCCGCCGATGGCAAACAGAGCCGTCAGGCTGGTGGTGGCGCTTACGCTCAGGTTCAACACGTGGCCGCCGAAGGGCTCCAGCAGGATATCTGCCATACCAAAGGCCATAGTACCCAGGCCGACAATGAACAGGCGCCGCAGCGCATGGTCGCCGGCGCAGAATTGCCGCCACTCATCGCGGAAGCTGGGGTCTTGTGGCAGCGCTTCCGCCGCGAGGCGCCGTCGAGGCTCCTGCTTCCACAGGGCGATGCCGTTGAACACCATGGTCAGCAGCGCCGCTGCCTGTATAACCTGCACCAGCCTGCCCGCGGAAAATTCGCGCAGCGCAGCGCCGAACACCAGCGCGCTCACCATCATGCCCACCAGCAGGGAGACGTACATCAGCCCTACCACTTTCGGGTGCGATTCCTGGGGCGTGAGATCCGTTGCCAGCGCCAGTCCCGCGGTCTGTACGGTGTGTACCCCCGCACCCACCAGAAGGAAGGACGCAGCAGCAGTCACAAAGCCTACCCAGTCGGGCAGGTACACCGACTCACCCCGATCAGCGAGCACCAGCAGTGCCAGCGGCATCAGGGTAAATCCGGCGAACTGGGCGAGCGAGCCTTTCCAGATGAACGGTACCCGTCGCCAGCCCAGGGCGCTCTGGTGATGGTCTGAGTGAAAGCCAATCAAGGCGCGGAAAGGCGCAAATACCAGGGGCAGCGCCAGCATGATGCCCACCAGCGAGGCCGGCACATTGAGTTCGACAATCATGACGCGGTTGAGTGTGCCGACCAGCAGCACCATCGCCATGCCCACGGACACCTGAAACAGGGACAACCGCAAAAGCCTGTGCAGCGGCAGGTCGGGCGTAGCAACGTCCGCGAAAGGAAAGAATGCAGGACCCAGAGCGGTCCAGCGTTGCATGATTTTTACACTGAAGCGATTCACCAGCGACAACGCTCCCCGTGCGTGAAACGCGGGGCGGCTGGCGCCGCCCCGCCTTCGTTTACGCTGTCAAAAACAGACCGGTCTCAGCCACCGAAGGTAGCGGGGAACCAGGTTGTGTTGTACAGAACGGCAAAGTGGATCGTGAACGAGATCAACGCCACACCGCCCAGGAACAAAGGGATGCCCACTGTGGGCTTCACAACGCACCAGATTTTTCCGTTATTCATTGCTGTCTCCTCAACCCAGCCAGGGGCTCAATGCATAGACCAGCGCATGCGCTACCAGCGAGATGCAGAAGAACACCCGCGCGCCGTCAATGATGTACTTATGAACCTCTTCAGATTCACGTGCTGTCAGGCCAGTCGGCCATACCTTTTCTGTATCTTCGTTCACCGTATAGTCCTCCGGTTTTGATAACGATTTCCGAGGGGCAGCTGCGTGCGCAGCAACTCTCGTACTGCCTACCGTAAAAGCTTGTACGGCTTATGTCAACCTTTATTGTCACAGCATATGTCTAATTATGTTTACACTTTCTCCGGACAAAAGAAACCCCCGGGCGCA
>JAZBPS010000232.1:0-6297 GCA_036353375.1 Halieaceae bacterium
GTGGCAGCGCGGCGCGACCTGGGCATGGGCGAGGGGCACCTGCACGAGCTGCCGGACCAGCGCGCGCTGGCCAGCCAGTGTGCGCGTTTCAGTCACACCCTGATGGACCCCCGCGATTTGCCGCGGGTACTGGCGCGCGCCTTTGCTGTGTTTGCCAGTGAGCGGCCGGGACCGGTGCACATAGAGTTACCGCTGGACGTGATAACGGCCAATGCCGACGACGTGGATACCAGCCCCTGGCCGCAACCGTCGGCGCCGGGACCTGACACCGCGGCGGTATCTGCGGCGGCGGAGCTTCTGGCCGCGGCGCGCCAGCCGGTGATTATCCTCGGCGGCGGGGCCGTCGCTGCGGGCACCGAGGCGCTGGCCCTGGCCGAGGTCCTGGATGCGCCCGTCTGCAATACGGTCAATGCCAAGGGCGTGATTCCGGCTTCCCATCCGCTCGCGGTGGGTTCCAGCCCGTCCCTGGCGCCGGTGCGCGAATCGCTGGCGGCCGCCGATGTGGTGCTGGCCGTGGGCACCGAGTGGGCAGAGACCGATTACGACATGCTTTTTCTCGGCGATATTGAACGCCAGGGGAAGCTGGTGCGTGTAGATATCGACACCGCCCAGCTGGCCCGTAACCAGCGACCGGCTCTCGCGATTGCCAGCGATGCGGCGCTGTTTATGGCGGCACTGGCTGCGAAGCTGGCACCGGCAGAGCGGGGTGGTGCGATGCGCGCGGCCGCGGTGCGCGAGGCGGTTCGCCAACAGGCCCACTTCCACACGGAGATGCAGGCATTTTTCGACTGTCTGCAAGCCGCGCTTCCCGACCTGCTGCTGGTGGGCGATTCCACCCTGCCCACCTACTACGCCGTCTGGCAATACGAATGCGAGGCTCCGCGGCGCTATTTCCACTCCGCTACCGGCGGCGGCACCCTGGGCTATGCCATTCCCGCCAGTTTTGGCGCCCGGCTGGCGTGCCCCGGGTTGCCGGTCGCCGCGTTGATCGGCGACGGCTCTACCCAGTTCACGCTGGCGGAGCTGGCCGCCGGCGTTGAGGCGGGCTTGCCAGTGGCTGTGCTGGTCTGGAACAACCGTGGTTACGGCGAAATCAGGCAGGGCATGGTGGCGTCCGAAATCGAGCCCGTGGGTGTTGATATCTTCACGCCGGACCTGGTCGCCGCCGCCGCGGCGCTGGGTTGCCATACCGCGCGCCCCAGGGACTTCGACCAGCTGACCGACAGCCTGCAACAGGCCGTGCGCCAGGATCGTCCCACCGTTATAGAGTTGCGCCAGGAAGACTTCATCACCAAGCCCGCCGGCAACTGGTACTAGACGCTGTCACTCCACTGCGCGACGCCCCGCGTAGCGGAATGACGATGTGAGGACGTCGCACCACTGACTGCTGGCGAATCCGTGCCTCCCTCTCCAGTAGAGGCAACGAGCTCTAGTGGTTTTATAAAAAGCAAAAAGCCCCACCGTTTCCGGCGAGGCTTTTTTGTACAGCGTCTTCTTCGGCCTAGAAGAAGTTGTAGGTGACCTCGGCGCCGTAACGGATGCCGGGAGTCAGCGGTGAGAACGTGCCGCCCGTGGGGATACCACCGATGTCTGGCGGCAGCTGTGTGTCTCCGCCGTGGTTGGCCTCGTCCAACAGGTTGCGGCCATACAGTGAGAATATCCACTTGCCGTCATTTGAGTAGAAGTCCAGGCCGGCATCCAGCATTTCCAGATCGTCAATGAAGCCGCGGTTGTCATCCGTGTAGGCCATATCATCGCGGTACGAGTAGGTGCCTCGAGCGGTCATATAGCCCCAGTCTCCCAGCTGCCAGTCGTATGTGAGACCCAGTGAGTAGGTCCACTCGGGCGCGCGCGGAATATCGAGGCCTTCATCCTGGCCATCTACAACGCCGTCGCCATTCAAGTCCTCACTGACACTATCGTACTCCGCATCAATGTACCCCACGCTGGCGATCAGCAGGAGGTTGTCGGTGACGCTGACGGTAGCATCAACCTCCGCTCCGGTGATGGTTGCGTCCGCGGTGTTGCGCACCAGCTGGATGACACCGGCACCCTGGCTGGGCAGGTTAAGCTCACGCTGCATGTCGTCGATCTCGTTGTAGAAGATCGCGGCATTCAGGCGGCCCCAGCTGTGAGTCGACTTGTAGCCGATCTCGTAGTTATTGACTTCCTCTTCATTGAAGGGCCCGGGTGTATCGGCGGGGTTGAATGAGGTGTTCCGCAGGTTGTAGCCGCCGGAGCGATAGCCGCGGGTCCAGTGTGCGTAAATGCGGCTGGAGTCGTCCAGGTGATATGTGACGCCCAGTTTGGGTGCCCAGTTGTCCCAGCTATCGTCATCGACGAAGTCGAAGGGACATGCCGGTCCGTCGACAATATTACAGCCTGCGGAGCCGTCAATCGGCGCCAGCTGGGTGATATTCTGGCTCAGCGAGGCAATCTTCACGTCCTTGTCTTCCGAGCTGTAGTTCACGCCAGCGGTCAAGGTCCATTGCTCATTGAGGTCATAGTCAACCGCAGCAAAGAATGAGTAGGTTTCAACCTCGTACTCGCCGCCACCGTCAAACTGGGCGCCCACGACCACGATGTTAGGCTTGCTGTCTGGCTGGAAACTCGAATTGAGACCGGCAAGCTGGCGACGCTCGTGGTAGTCCATGTCGTTGTCGAAGTAGAAACCGCCTACCGTAACATTGGCCCGGTCCGCAAACGTGCCGTTGTAGCGCAGCTCAAAACTGTTTTGAGTGGCCTCCAGGTTTGCCGGTGCGTGGAAAGCCCACACTGGCTGGGCGTCGATGTCACTCAGACTGTCTGCGTCGTAGTCCCGGTAGCCGTAGATGGCGGTGATGGTGCCGTCACCAAAATCAACCGCCTGGTCGAGCTTCGCACTGAAGAAGTTGGTTTCTGTCTCCTGGGAGCCTGGTTCGTCTATCGAGAATCCGAAATCATCGCGGTCGAAGGTCGCAAAGAAGCCACCGGTCGGGGGCAGCGGAGGGTCCTGGTTCGGATAACCACCGTTGACGTGGGACTGAGCTGCGGGACCTTCACCGTCAGTATCATTGTATTCGTAGAACAGCGTCAGGTCGGTACTATCTGTCGGGCTCCAGGTGATGGTGCCCCGGGCCATTTTCTGCTCAATTTCACCAAAATCATCGCCAGAGAACTCGTTCTCGAACTTACCGTCGTCATCGTTGTAGTAAAGCACCACGCGTGCGCCGAGTGTGTCGGTAACAGGACCACCAATGGCGCCCATATAGTATGAGTTGATGCCACCGTCATCGCCGGTGTCCACTGCATACCTCGCGGTGCCCTCCAGCTGATCGCCAGGCTTTTTGGTGTTGAGAAGTATGGCTCCGCCAGTCACGTTTCGGCCGAACAGCGTACCCTGCGGGCCACGCAGAACTTCGACACTCTCGAGATCAAAGACGTCGAAGATGATGCCATTGTTGACGCCGAGATAGACCCCGTTGATGAACACGCCAACGGTCGGATCGATAGAAGGAATGGAGCTATTGATGCCCAGCCCCCGAATCGAAAAGTTGGCGGTGCCACGCGTCGTACCGACGTCTTCCAGGGCCACGTTAGGCATGCCCACCTTGAGGCTGGTAAGGTCGCGCACCTTGAGTGCATCGATCTGGTCGGAATTAAAGGCGGTTACTGACAGAGGCACCTCCTGGGCACCTTCCTCGCGCTTGCGTGCGGTAACTACCACTTCTTCGAGCAGGGCAGCGGAACTGCCACGGCGCTCGGGTTGCTGGGCCAGGGTCGGGGAACTGGTGAGCGCTCCGCTGGCCAGGGCTACGGCGATGGCAAGCGGGCGCATAGCGTTATGGGTTTTCTTGTAATTTGACATGTCTAGGTCCTACCGTGAGTGACAAGGGTGTTTAAGTTATTGTTGCAGCTTGTTTTTATTAGAAGTTACGAGCGTCGAGGATAGCCAATTTCCGGCCGTAATAAGTGGTAATTTTTTACAGCAAATTCATTGAGGGATTCCCGACAACGAGCGTGCCTGCGCAGTATCGCCTGCACGCCCCCCATTTATCGCGCGCAATTATAACCATGACGCGGAAAAAATCAGAACAGTACGAGGATGCGATATGAACAAGCGACAAGACGAGGAGCCCAGGCCCCTGTCGACAGGCCGGGCACTACGCCATCTGCTGGTATTCCAGCTCAAGCTGGCGCTGGACGCATTGCGAGACCTGGCCCTCAGCCCCCTCAGCATCGGTGTGTTTGTGCTGGATGCGATTCGCCAGCCCGCCCTCGATGACAGCCTCTACGTGAAGTTGATGAAGCTGGGGCGGCGTTCTGATCGCTTGATCAACCTGTTCGATGAATACAGCGATGTCGGCCATTACACGGTAGATCACGCCGTCACCGAAGTTGAGCAGGCCCTGGCGGCCCGCCGGGAGGAGAGTGCGGGCGCTAGCGGGCGTGCAGCCGAAAAAGACTGAAGAAGCGTGTGCCGGCGTTGAACGGTGCGAAGTAGGTGCGCTGCTCCCCGTCACCAACGGAAATTACTCCCACGACCTGCCCACCCACCAGTACCGGGCCGCCGGACGCGCCCTTGTAGGTCACGCAATCCATGCCCACGCGTGAGGGTTTGGGGTCCCTGACCCTGCAGTCGGACTGCCAGGTCAGCTGCTGGCCACCTTCACCCAACCCGCTGTCGCGAGCATAGCCGGCAATCAACATGCCTGCATCCGCCGGCACGCCGTGTGCGGTCACAGGGAGGGGGGCTACCTGCCGGATGGGCCTGGCCAGCCGCATCAGGGCCCAGTCGGCTTCCATCCCGCCCCCGTCGGCTAGCCGGGTGGCGGCAACGCTGGTCTCGCCCATCACTGCCGGCAGGCTGAACTGCGGGTCGCGGCTGAGGTCGTTGTAGTACTCCAGGCAGTGCCAGGCGGTAACGATGGTGCTGGGTGCCACCAGGCTGGCGGTGCAGTTTTCCTCGCGACTGCGACGACGCCCGTCAACGCGGTCGTGGCCGGGCACGGTCAACTTGCCGACTGCCAGCAATAGCTGCGGCGAGCCGGAGTCGAAAACCGCGCGCTCCTGCGCCAGGCACTCGGCCGCCAGCAGGCAACCCACGGTCAGCCACAAGAGAAGAGCAGCAATCGATGCAGGTAGATGAGGTGTCGTGGTCATGATGGCCCGGAGTATACATGGCCTGTGCTGCGGCGCGACGGCTTGCATTCCAGATGGTTGCAAATGAAACTATAGGCTGGCTTCCAGGAACTGAACCCCTTGATTGTGAGAGCACAACATCCCGCAGATGCCGGGCAAGACGCCATCGACCTCGAGCACTTCCTGCCCTACCGGCTGTCTCGCTTGACTAATACGGTAAGCAACGCCATCGCCGCGCTGTATCGCGACCGTTTTGGCCTGAGCATCCCTGACTGGCGGGTGCTGGCGGTGTTGGCCCGCTTTCCCGGCAGTTCCGCACAGGACCTGGTGAGTCGCACCCGCATGGACAAGGTGGCAGTCAGCCGCAGTGTCGCGCGGCTGGTGGAGCGAGGCATGGTCAATCGGGCCACTGACGAAAAGGACCGGCGGCTGAGCCGGCTGGCGCTCAGCGCGGAAGGGAGTTCCGTGTATGCGCGCATCGTGCCCATGGCCCGCGACTGTGAGGCGGCGTTACTGGAGGACCTCGAGCCGAAACAGCGGGAAGCCCTGGACCGGCTGCTGACTATGCTGCAGGCCGCGGCGGATGAGCTGGACGGGACTAATGAAAAGTAGGGATTGTCGAAGGGCCGCCTCAGGCTGCAGCATCCACATTAGCAAAGACACCTGCAACAGAAGCCGCGGATCGCACAAGCAGTGATCACGCGTGACGGGGACCAACAACATGAGCCATGTGATCTATCCCACCACCAACCTCAAGGCCACGGAGCAACTGGTCATCGAACGGGGCGAGGGGGTGTATGTCTACGATAACACCGGCAAGCAGTATCTCGAGGGGATGGCTGGCCTGTGGTGCACCGCGCTGGGCTATGGCAATGAAGAGGTGGTGGAGACTGCCGCACAGCAGATGCGCACCCTGGCTTACAGCCATATGTTTGGCGGCAAGACCCATCCGGCAGCCATGGAGCTGGCCGACAAGCTGTCGGCGATGGTGCCGATTGCCAATGCCCAGGTGTTCTTCGGGAACTCCGGTTCCGACGCCAACGACAGCCTGGTCAAGCTGCTGCGCTATTACAACAACGCCATCGGTCGCCCCGAGCGCTACAAGATCATCGCCCGCGAGCGCGGCTATCATGGCGTTACCGTGGCCGCTGCCTGTCTCACCGGGTTGCCCGCCAA
>JAZBPS010000470.1:0-1293 GCA_036353375.1 Halieaceae bacterium
ATCATCAATCTCTGGGTGGTCACCCTTTTCCAAAGGTGTCTTTGCTGTCTTAGGTTCGCAATCAAAGAGTCTTTTGTAGGTATCCATCATTTTCTCAATGTATTTGGCAGGTTGTGTATATAGAGTCCCATCTTTATCCCTTGCATAGTTCAAACCAAGGTGGTAATCAATAGGTCCATCACCTTTTAGCTTGAACTTGTAGTCCTTAATCAATTGATCCAAGAATGTTCTTGGGTTCTTCATAGCACACATGATATCATCCACATATGTTGCTACATATTCCCAGCAACTTCCATCTTCTGCTTTTCTCATCCAAATGCTGGTATCTGCTCTGCATTGTGTGAAGCCTAGTTCTCTTAGTACTCCAGCGAATCTTTCAAACCATCTTTTTCCACTGGTCTTGAGTCCATACAATGCTTTGTCAATGAGCAGTACATGTCCTTCTCTTTCACCAAACTCAGGTCCTGCAATGATGTAGAGTTTCTCCTTTGTCTTGGCTTTCAAATATGCATTTCCTATATCAGCTCCCCATAGTTCCAATTGGTTGAGCTCTGCCAAGAAGGCAATTAACCTTAAACTTCGCAATGAAACAACTCCTGAATAGACACTTTCAACAGGTTCAGCAGTCAGGTTTCCAGCTGCAACCAGTCTGGCCTTATGTCTACCATCATGCTTCACATCAAAGACAAGATGTACAAATATCCTTTTGTAGCCTTCTGGTATGATTGCAACTGACTTGTGACCTTGATCAATGAAAGTCTTGTATTCATCAATCTGACCAAGCTCAAGGGCCACAGACTCCTTCCATTTGGAGTTACCATTTTGCTTATCAAGTTCCATAGCTTCATCATAGTTGTTAGGTATTTGATAGCCAAATTTGTATCTCACACTTCGCCTGACTTGTCTGAGTTGGGCTTGTTTGATTTCTCTGAGAAGTTTCTTTTGTCTGAGGGCTCTTCTCTTGAACATTCTCCAGCCATCAGTGTCAAGAAGACCTTTCTCTTTGGCATAGAGTGCAACAGTTACTGGGTCATCTCTACCAATCATATTCAATGGTTCCTCAGTTATTTCTCCAGTCTCCCATTCTACCATCACATTGTATTTAGATCCCATGTACTTTGGATCACTGGGTTTAATAGGACCTCTGTGTCCAGTAATGCGCCTAAACTTCCAAGTTTTGACTCCTGTGCGCTCTTGTTCAAACTCATCTTCCAATTGCATGTTGAGATGATCAATTACCTCATTGTAACCAACAATTTCATCAGCTTGGTTGTTAACCAGCTGTAAAATAAA
>JAZBPS010000233.1:0-5012 GCA_036353375.1 Halieaceae bacterium
ACGCAAAGCCAGCAACTGGTCGTTACCCTGATCCGCCGCCGGCGTGGCGTAGCGATTCAAGGTATTGTTTGCGTTCTCACCCTCAAGGAAATCCCCGGCATTCAGCGGTGCTCGACCCTGGCTGCCAAAGGGCGCGTTCGGCGCTATCAATACGGCGGCCACAGGTTGCCCGTCGAGCTGCAGGCCGGGAACGCGGGACGGGTTGCGCGGCCCTATCGCCGTGGCGACATACGAAAGCTCAACCGCGTACCACAGCGCCGCGCCACTGCGATCGCTGAGCGTGTCCGAACCCAGGCTGCGCGTCGGCAGCAAGCCGCGCTGTGACTGGCAGCCGGACCCCTGGGGATCGGCCAGGCCGTCACCGTTCACGTCAGGACAAGGTAACGTGCCGGGGGGCTGCTGGCGCAGTGCGTACCCCACCAGCACCTCGGCAGCCTCGGACAGAACGGCGGCGTTATCCACCGTGCGCTGCGCATCGCGCTCATTCACGGAGACCCGGGATATCAGCACCACTGTGAGCGCCATCACGAAGATCGTCAGCAACGCGAGCAGTGCAAAGCCCCGTTGACGCCAACCCGCTGTGAAGCGAGCCCTACTCCTCGACAGCCGGGGGGGCAAGCGCATCCGTCTGGGCCTCGTATCCTTCCACCACTTCATCGCGGTCCAGCAACCACACCTGGCCAGGCTTGAGCTGCCGACGGCTGTCGCGGGCGCGAAATTCGACGCTGCCCTCACCGGGGCGAATCGCGCCGTGTTCCGCACCCGCACGACTGGCGCTCTCATCGTTTACGTCACTTTCGCCATCTACCCAGACGATCTGGCTTCCGTCTGCCCGCAGCAGGTAGCCCGAGAAAGTCACCCGGTCGCTCTCCGGCGCAACCTCGACACTGCGCCCGGGCAACGCATCCACCTGTTCGCCTCGACGCTGGGCGTCGAGCATCCGGCGTTCCTCCGGCGTGGTAAATATGCGGTCGAAGGGATACTCAGACTGCGCCACGGCGGGCAGGGTCAGCACAAACAAAGCCAGGGCCAGCGCGCGAAAGGTCACAGCTCGGCGTCCCAGGCTTCGGTCACGTCGTAGAGGGTGTACCAATTGATATCACAGATGCCGCGGAAGCGCGCCAGCCCGTTAAGGGCCAGTTCACTGCTTTGCCAGTCGACCTTGCAGGTCTCCACGCTGAAGACGCCGGGCGCACGCTCCCGCAGCCCATTAAAGAGACGATAGAAATCCCCTTCATGGGCCAGCTGCATATCGATGCGCATGGGGGTCACGCGCATGGCGACGCCGGGCTGTACGTTCGGGTCCTCACCCTGTCGAACAACACGGGTCTCCTCCATCGTAAACTTGACGCTGGCGAGATTCATTTCGTCCGCAAGCGCGCGCAGGGTCTCCACCCAGGCAAGCCGCCGCGCTGCGCCGATAGCACCGCTCTCACGCTGGGCCATGTAGGTATCCAGGTTCTGGTCCAGCAAGGCCCGGGCCGAGACCGCCTGGGCAATCTGGTCCTGCTTGACCCAGTTATTGGCTTTTATGACGCCCAGCTCGCTGCGCACGTGCAGGTTATAGCCCAGGGAAACCAGCAATAGCAGCAGTGTTGCCACGAGTCTCAGCAACCCCGAGAGATGCTCACGCCACACCACACCCTTGAACAACTCAAGCACGGGCATCCTCCTTCAACAGCAGCAGCAACTCGAAGCGGTTGGCACCTGCGAGCAGCGCCTCTTCACTTACCTCGCTACCCAGCTGGTCGGTGAAACGGGCGCGGTCGCGCACATCCACCGGCATCCTCAGCAGCAACACCTCGCTGACCTCCTCCAGCGCACGCAGCCTGTCCGCCATGGCCTGCATCCGCGCCACAGTGGTGGCGTAGCTCATATCACCGGTCACGCTGCCCCGCAGCTGCAGCACCGCTCGACGCCCCTGTTGTCCGCTGTCGTCGTATTCCTCATCGTCGCCGCCACTGCCGTACTGTTGACGATAGGGATTCTCATCGGTTCGCAGCGGTTCTCCGGCGCTCTGCAACAGTTGCTTCGCCTCCTCGGCGCTGTATTTCTGCCATTCCAGACGCTGCAGCTGCAAGCTGGCAAACTCCGGGTCACCCAGCACCTGGCCCAGTGGCTCAAACATGGCCTGGGGCGTGCGCAGCGCTTCCCGCTGCAGGGCCTCCACGGCGACAACGCTGTCCCGCACCGTGCCCGCCGTGTTGAGGCGGGGCTCCACTGTTTCGAACTCCCTCTCGTAGCGCTGCTGGATACGGGTCCGCTCTGTGGCAAACGCGGCTACCTCCTGCCGAAGCTGTATGCTGTTCAGCGCCAGCAGCACCGCCGTGGTCACAAACAGCAGCGTACCCAGCTCTGCCGCCTGGGTGATCAGGGAATCCAGGAAGTAGTGATTGAAGCGTCTTTTCTGCGTCGACTTGCCGTAGTGATCGCGCAGCACTGGCTCGGTACTGCACAGGTAGGTGAACAGGGTGTCCATGCGGTCGCTTCTGATCTCGGCGCCGCGAAGCTTGAAAGACCGATGCAGCTGCTCAATGGACGAAAACTTGTACTTGATAGCATCGGTATCGGTAACCCCGGCCTGGACCTCCTGCAGCTGCTCCTCGGGAAGCACGCAGTGCACCTGCAGATGTTCGCCGGACCCCAGCAAACGCTGGTTCACCAGGAAAGCATCCACATCAAACGCACCTCGTTCGATGTGGTCTGCGACCGTTTCCGGTTTGTTATTCATCCAGTCTTCGTCTTCGAAGCCGACCTGACGTGACAGCAGCAACTTGCCATTGCCGAAGTAGGTGGTGCGAAGTGAGGTGTCGATCTGGCGAGTAATCACCAGCGAGTGTTCCTCTTTCGCCTTCAGCGGTCGCAACAGCCTGTGCGTAATCAAGGGCAGCGACCAGATACCCGCAAGACGCACTCTGGCGTTATCCATGCGCTCCAGCCACGGGTTCAGCACATCAGCGCTGGTCAGTGCCGAGATCAGCACCTGGTCGTCGCGACGCCCGCTGCGACTGCGACCGATGACCCGGGCATGCACGTATTCGCGCTCGCGGTAGTGTCGCTCCAGCAACCGGTCGATGAGGCGGCGGCGATCACGCACGTTGACATGGGGAATGTTCTCGCGCCGGAACTCTTCCTTCATCAGGTCGACCAGCAGCCTCGCCGGCAGCGGTATCGCATCTGCCAGATACTGCTCAAAGCTGGCAAAGCCGTCCTCGTCCGGTTCGAAGCTGCAGCTTCCCACCAGTTCCTCACCGCTCCATTCAAACACCTTCATGCGGTAGCCGGAGAAATAGAGAATGCGTTCCATGCGGCTACCCGATCTGCGCGATGGTGTCCCAGACGGGACCCAGTACGGACAACATAATCCACCCCAGCAGCAGACCCATCACCACGGTAAGAAGCGGGCTGATCGCAGGCTCAATAGTCTCGATGGCCTCGCGCACCTCGCGGTCGTAGAAATAGCTGACGTTCAGCAGGGCGTCGTCCAGCTGGCCCGTGCCCTCGCCTACCTTCAACATGCGAATCACCAGAGGCGGGAACATCTCGGTGGACGCAAAGCTGTCGCTGATGGTTTTCCCCTCAGAGATCAGGCCGCGCGCCTGGGTGAGGGCGCGGCTCATGAAACTGTTGTCCACCACGTCCTCGCAGATTTCCAGCGCTCGCAGCACGGTGATGCCCGCGGAATACAGCAGTGCCATATAGGTCGCCAGCCGCGCCAGCTTGATGCGATACATGATAGGACCCACCAAGGGCACGCGCAGTCGCAGCCTGTCCACCAGCAGCCGGGTTTCCGGACGCGCTTTTTCCAGGATCCGCACCAGCACAATCAGTGCTGCGGGCGTCAGGAACAGGACGGGCCAGAAGTTTATAAAAAAGTCCGAAACGGCAATCAGCGCGCGTGTGTGACCCGGTATGGTGCCGCCCAGCTCTTCGACAAAGGGGATAATCTGGGGAACCAGATAGATCATCAGGAACGCGGTCACCCCGAAAATCACCGTGCCGACGATGGCCGGATACATCAGGATCCGTTTGGTGTTGGCCGCGAGCTCGTCGGCCCAGCGCAGGTTCTCGCCCACCTGCTTCAGTACGCGAGGAAGCTCACCCGCTTCCTCGCCGACGCCCACCAGGGAAATAAACACCGGATCAAAGTCGTCCTTGAAGGCCGCCAGCGCCTGGGAGAAGGTCTTGCCGCCTTCAATTTCTTCCACCAGCCCCGCCAGCACGTCCCGGAAGTAGCCCGGGCTCACACTGTCGCGGAGATCCTGCAGGCCCTCCATCAGGGGTACGCCGGAGCGGGTCAGCTGCTCCAGGTGAAACACCATGTTGATGAGGTCGCGGCGATCTATACCGGTAGAGATGAGGCGACTGCCCCTGCGCTGGCGCGGGTTGCAGGCAATCAGGTCAAGGCCCTGGTTCTCTAACCGGTAGGCGACATCCATTTCGTTCTTCGCCTGCAACCAACCGCGCTGCACCTTGCCGTAGGCATCCATTGCCTTGTATCGGTAGTCTGCCACCGCTAACGCAGCCTTTTGGTAAGGTCGACGACACGGCTCAGTTCTTCCACCGTGGTCACACCCTGCAGGATAAGGCGCACGCCGTCATCCGCCATGGTCCTGAAGCCCTGGGAGCGCGCATGCTGCTCAAATTGCCCGAGGGTTGCGCCGGCGGCGATCAGCTCATTGAGCTCCTCGTCCATGGTCAGCACCTCAATCACCAGGCGCCTGCCGCGGTAGCCAATGCCGTTACAGCGCTTGCAGCCCACCGCGTCGTATAGCGTGACCGGCTCCTCAACACCGAGGATGACCTGCTCATAATCCTCTGCCGGGCGCGGCGTCTTGCAGTGGCTGCACAGGGAGCGCACCAGTCGCTGTCCGATAACGCCGATAATATTCCCGGACATGATGTCCGGCTTGACGCCAATGTCCCCCAGCCGCGGGATTGCGCCCATCGCTGAGTTGGTATGCAGGGTGGTGAAGACCTGGTGTCCGGTCATGGCCGCCCGGAACGCCATC
>JAZBPS010000234.1:0-19183 GCA_036353375.1 Halieaceae bacterium
CGCGGCTGTGGAACACCTCGTACAGTGGCTGCGCGAGCAGGCATATCTACCGGCCATCGCCTTGTTTGCCGCGCTGTCTGATAAGGATGTGCATGCTATGATTCGCGCCTGCGAAGGCGTGTTTCAGCGCTGGTGGGTGCCGGCCTTGCCGGGCGTTGCCAGGGCCATGCCGGCGCAGACGCTGGCGCGACAGATGATGGATAGCGGGGCGCGCAACGTGACGCCCTGCCAGAGTGTCGCAGACGCATGGGGGCGCTTGCAGGACAGTGCGGAAGACGGGCTGGTGGTCGTGTTTGGCTCCTTTCATACGGTGAGTGCCTTTATGGCGCTGCAAGAGCTGACAACATGAAGGTTGCGGGCGATATGGCAGTCCCCGGCGGACGTTGTAGAGCACAACCTGGAATACGTGTAGCGCGGTCTTGAACGATATCCTTAAACAACGACTGGTCGGGGCCCTGGTGCTAATCGCACTGGGCGTGCTGTTCTGGCCCGTCCTGTTCGTCGATACAGAGCGCCAGACCCTGGACCGCGAGAGCCAGGTGGCACCCATGCCGCGCCTGGATGAGGCGGACATTCCCGCGCCACGCCCGCTTGACAACGTGCCGCCCGTCGCAAGAGCGGATGCCATGCGATTAGAGGCGGGCCGGGACGACCTGCCGCCACCAGAGCCCAGAGAGGAGGGCGTGGCGTCCGCATCGGCAGTCAGCAAGCTACCCGGTGGCGAAACCCCTGACAAGGACGCAGCCTCGACAAAGGCAGCGGACGCTCCCGAGGTGTCCCTGCGGGATGCGCCTGACAGTCCCACGCTTGACGAGGAAGGCATACCAATCGCCTGGGTGCTACAGGTCGCCTCCATGTCTACCCGCGCCAAGGCCGATGCGTTGGTGGAAAAGCTGATCGCTGACGGCCACAAAGCCTACCATCGGGCCATACAGCGGGATGGCGACATGCTGTACCGGGTGTTTATCGGGCCGGTATTTGAACGGGAAAAGCTCGGCCCGGTAAAACGCAGCGTGGACGCAGAGTTCAAGGTCAACACTCTGATAACCCGGTATGTGCCGTGAATGGTCTGGACTGGACGCTGCTGGCCATTGTCGGTATCTCTTCCCTGATCAGCCTGAAGCGTGGCTTCGTCAAGGAGGCGCTATCGCTGGTTGCCTGGGTTGCCGCCTTTCTCGTGTCCACGTCGCTGTCGCCGCGGCTGAGCGCAGTGCTGGTGGACAGCATCAGCAATGAGGCTTTTCGCTACGCCACGGCCTACGTGATACTCTTCGCCGCAACGCTGATGTTGGGTTCCCTGCTCAATACGCTGCTGGCACAGGTCATACGGATGACGGGTCTCAGTGGCGCTGACCGGGTTCTGGGGACGGCGTTCGGCTTTGCTCGCGGTCTCCTGCTGGTCATGGTTCTGGTGTTTGTCATGCAGTCCCTGCTGGGGCCGGACGAGCAGGACTTTATGCGGGAATCGCGCCTGTTGCCCCACGTTGCGATGGTGCAGGCCTGGGCACAGGAGCTGCTGACGGAGACGGACGCTGTGTCACAGCTACCGATCTTCACCAGCTGAGGCGCGCGGACGATGTTCGCAGGGGGCGGGCAGCGACGACCCGGGGCGGCCCGGCGACGCGCGATAGTTCGATGCTTGCGCGCGTCCGCAACCGGTACTCTCTCGGGTACCTTCACGACAGGAGGAGACGGGCCTCGATGTGTGGATTGATAGGGATTGTTGGCAGATCCAGCGTCAATCAGGCGATCTATGACGCGCTGACGGTATTACAACACCGCGGCCAGGACGCCGCCGGCATCATGACGTTTGCCGACGGTAACTTCCACCAGCGCAAAAGCGAAGGTCTTGTCCGCGACGTGTTCCGCCAGCATCACATGCAGCGCCTCTACGGCAATATGGGCATTGGTCATGTGCGTTATCCCACCGCGGGAAGCTCCGGGCCCGCGCTGGCCCAGCCGTTTTACGTCAATTCGCCCTACGGGATAGGCCTGGCCCACAACGGCAACCTCACCAATTCCGAGGAACTCTCCGAGGAGCTTTACCAGACCGACCTGCGTCACCTGAACACGGATTCAGACTCTGAGCTGTTGTTGAACGTATTCGCCCACGAGTTGCAGAAGCAGGGCAAGCTCAAGCCGGGTGCCGAGGAAATCTTTACAGCGGTGGCCGGTGTTCACCGGCGCTGTCGCGGCGGTTATGCGGCCGTTGCGATGATTGCCGACTACGGCGTGGTGGGTTTTCGCGATCCACATGGTATTCGTCCGCTGGTGGTGGGTAAACGGGTCACGAGTGATGGCGAGGAGTTCATGCTTGCCTCGGAGAGTGTTGCCCTGGATGTGTTGGGGTTCAGGCTGATCGGCGATGTGCGCGCGGGCGAAGCCGTGTATATCAGTCGCGATGGTGTGCTTCACACCCGGCAGTGCGCAGAGCAGCCTGACCTGCGTCCCTGTATTTTTGAGCACGTCTATTTCTCCCGGCCGGACTCGATGATGGACGGAATTTCCGTCTACAAGACCCGCATGCGGCAGGGGGAGTATCTGGCTCGTAAGGTGCTGTCCGTGCGGCCTGATCACGACATCGACGTGGTCATCCCTATCCCGGATACCAGTCGCATAGCAGCGCAGGCCATGGCCGGCGTGCTGGGCGTAAAGTTCCGTGAGGGCCTGATGAAAAACCGCTATATCGGGCGCACGTTTATCATGCCCGGGCAGAGCCAGCGCAAGAAGTCCGTGCGACAGAAACTCAATGCCATACCGCTGGAGTTCAAGGGCAAGAACGTGATGCTGGTGGATGACTCCATCGTGCGCGGCACCACCTGTCGACAGATTGTAGAGTTGGCGCGAGAGGCCGGCGCCAACAAGGTGTACTTTGCGTCAGCAGCACCACCGGTGCGCTATCCAAATGTCTACGGGATTGATATGCCGTCAGCTGCGGAACTCGTTGCGCACGGGCGCAATGAGGACGAGGTTTGCGAGCTGATAGGCGCAGACTGGTTGATCTACCAGAATCTCGATGACCTTGTCGCGAGTAGCCGCGAGGGCAATCCAGAGATTTCCCATTTCGAGTGTTCTGTATTCGACGGACGCTATATTACTGGCGATGTGGACCAGGGCTACCTGGATCGCGTAGAAGCCTTGCGTAATGACGACGCGCAGACGCGTCGCCGCGAGGCCTCCCGTGAAGAGGGCGCGGTGATTGGCCTGCATAACGAGGTCTCCTAGGTAGCGATCCATGAATAGAAAAACAGAGGGTGCATTGGACGGCGCCGGTATTGATACGCTCGCTGTGAGGGCAGGACAGGTACGCGGCCCCGAGAACGAGCACAGCGAGGCTTTGTTTCTCACCTCCAGCTATGTGTTCGACGATGCCCGCGATGCGGCGGCCCGTTTCGCCGGCGAGGTCGACGGCAATGTGTACTCCCGTTATACCAACCCCACGGTGCGTACCTTCGAGGAGCGCATTGCGGCCCTGGAGGGCGCAGAGGCGGGTATAGCAACATCCTCCGGGATGGCGGCCATTCTCTCCGTTTGCATGTCGC
The DNA here is from genome assembly GCA_036353375.1 of Halieaceae bacterium. Classification (GTDB taxonomy): domain Bacteria; phylum Pseudomonadota; class Gammaproteobacteria; order Pseudomonadales; family Halieaceae; genus JANQIO01. Next base: position 3,543 of record JAZBPS010000234.1, read on the forward strand.
TGCTGGCCAGCGGCGATCACGTGGTCTGCTCGCGCAGTGTGTTTGGCACGACCACGGTGCTGTTTTCCAAATACATGGCGCGTTTCGGCCTGGATGTCAGCTTCGTCGATCCCACCGACGTCGATGCCTGGGCGGCTGCGCTGACAGCGCGCACCCGCATGCTGTTCCTTGAAACGCCATCCAACCCCCTGGCGGAGATTGCTGATATCCGGGCGCTGGCCGATCTTGCGCACCGGTCAGGCGCCATGCTGGTGGTCGATAACTGCTTCTGTACACCGGCGCTGCAGACGCCTCTGGCGCTGGGCGCCGACATCGTTACGCATTCCGCCACCAAGTATCTGGACGGGCAGGGCCGCTGCGTCGGTGGCGCGGTAGTGGGCCCGCAGCAGATTATTGATGAAATCACCGGGTTCATGCGCTCGGCAGGGCCCACCATGAGCGCGTTCAATGCGTGGGTGTTTCTCAAAGGGCTTGAGACTCTGCGCCTGCGCATGGATGCCCACAGCGCCAATGCGATGACCGTGGCCCGCTGGCTGGAGTCGCAGCCGGCGGTGGAGAAAGTGTTCTACGCCGGCCTGGAAAGCCATCCTGGGCACGCGCTGGCGAAGCAGCAGCAGCGGGCTTTCGGTGGTGTGGTTGCATTCCGCGTGCGGGGAGGCCGCGAGCAGGCCTGGAAGGTCATAGACAACACACGGCTTATGTCTTTGACTGCCAATCTGGGCGATGCGAAAACCACGATCATCCACCCGGCCACCACGACCCACGGCAGGCTGAGTGATGCCGAAAAGGCAGATGCGGGCATCACCGAGAACCTGATACGTGTAGCGGTCGGCCTTGAAACCGTGGACGACATTACGGGTGATCTGGCCCGGGGGCTGGAGGCACTGGCGTGAAACAGGTTATCGATCGCGCTGTGGACGAGGTCGGGCGCGCCTTGCTGGGCAAGGAAGCGCAGATCCGGCTGGCCCTGTGTTGCTTGATGGCGCGCGGTCACCTGCTGATTGAGGACTTGCCCGGCATGGGCAAAACCACGCTCTCGCACGCCCTCGCTGCGGTACTGGGTCTAAGCTACAGTCGCATACAGTTCACCAGCGACCTGCTGCCAGCAGATATTCTGGGTGTGGCGGTGTTTGACCAGGGCCGCAACGCGTTCACCTTCCACGAGGGCCCCATCTTCTCGCAGCTGCTGCTGGCGGACGAGATCAACCGCACCACGCCACGCACCCAGAGCGCGCTGCTGGAAGCGATGGGCGAGGGGCAGGTAACCGTGGAGGGTGAAACACGGCAGCTGCCCCAACCGTTCTTCGTTATCGCAACCCAGAATCCCGTCTACCAGTCCGGTACCTACCCGCTGCCTGAATCACAGCTCGACCGTTTCCTTATGCGTATAGAGCTGGGCTACCCGGATCCACGCGCGGAACGACAGATGTTTCAGCGCGACGTCGCCAGCGGGCAGGCGCCGCAAATCAGCGCCTGCCTGAATCCCTCGCAGCTCGCTGAAATCCAGGCGGGGGTCGACAAGGTGCACGCCTCTGACAACCTGCTGGACTATCTGCAGCGCCTGGTCGCGTACACACGCAACGCCCCTGAATTCGCCTACGGGCTCTCACCCAGGGGTGCCCTGGCCCTGCTGCAAAGCGCCAGGACCTGGGCGCTGATGGAAGGTCGCAGCCATGTGGTGCCAGAAGATCTGCAGGCCGTACTGCCTGCCGTGGCGGGCCACCGGCTGGTGCCCACGGGTGACTTCTCCGGTGACAGCGGCGCCCTGGTTCGCGATTTGTTGCACAACGTAGACGTGATCGCCGCCTGAGGCCCGCCGTGAGTGTGCTCGCCCAGTTACCGGGTTTGCAGCACCTGCGCGAGCGAGCGCAGCAGCGCTGGGTGCGCTGGATTGACCGGCGAATCCCGCCTGCGACATCTGTGACGCTGGACCAGCGGCGCATCTTTATCTTTCCCACCGGTATAGGCTTGTTCTTCCTGTTCACCTTGCTGGTGATGCTGATCGCAGCGATCAATTACCAGAACAACATGAGTTTCGCGCTCACGTTCCTGCTGGCCAATCTGTTCGTGGTCGCGGTATTCCACACCTTTGCCAACCTGTCGGGTCTGACCGTGCATGCAGTGCGCGCGACCCCGGTATTTGCTGGCCAACGGGCCGAGTACGACATCATGGTGTCGCGACCGAAACGGCGGCAGTACTTCGGCCTGCGCTTTCGCTGGGGCACACCGGATGTTGTTGAGGTAAACCTGCAGCAGCACGACGAGGAGCCGGTAAAGCTTTTCCTGCCCACGCAGCAGCGGGGCTGGCACCGGCCGGGCCGTTTGCGACTCGAGAGCGTGTACCCGCTGGGTTTGCTGCGGGCCTGGACCTGGCTGGATCTGGATTTGAGGGCACTGGTGTATCCACGACCGCTACCCAGTGATGCGCTGGCGGGCGTCGCCACGGACCAGCCGGATGGCAGCACCCAGCCGGTATCGGGGTCGGATGATTTCTTCGGCCTGCGCGACTATCGCAAGGGCGACCCCCTGCGCCATGTATTCTGGAAAAGCGTGGCCAAGGGCCAGTCATTGCAGAGCAAGCAATACACAGCGTACGCAGATCGCAGCCTGTGGCTGGACTGGGCCCAGTTCGAGGGTCTCCCGCCAGAGCAGCGCCTGTCACATCTGTGTTACTGGGTGCTGGAACTGGATCGCGGCAGTGAGGAGTACGGCCTGCGGCTGCCCGGTGTGAGCATCTCGCCCAACCGCGGTGAGGCACACAGACAGCAAGTGCTGAAGCAGCTTGCGCTGTGGGGGCTTCCCGAGCAATGAAATTTGACGAGCAGGTGCCGCGCAATGCGCTGGTGTGGATTATCGCGACCCAGTTCGTGGTGCTGCTGCCCCATATCGGCCGGGTGCCGGTCTGGGTGCCCCTGGTGTACCTGGCCGCGGCCCTGTGGCGCATCATGGTGTATCGCGGCCGCTGGTCCTTCCCCGGTGGCCTGACAAAATCACTGCTGACGGTGGCGTGCTTCGGCGGCGTGGTGCTCAATTTCGGGACGGTGATCGGGCTAGAGCCCACCGTGTCGCTGCTGTTGATCGCCTACGCGCTGAAGTTGGTCGAGCTGTCTGATCGCCGCGACGCCTACATGGTGATATTTATCGCCTACTTTACCTGCCTCACGGAGTTCCTGTTCACCCAGGAACTGCTGTTGGTTGCCTACATGGCGCTGGCGGTGACCGCGAACACAACCGCGCTGGTGGCACTGCACCAGCCCGGCCAGGACCGGTTTCGTCCGGGGTCCTCCCTGCGTGCAGGTGGCATGCTGCTGCAGGCGCTGCCGCTTATGTTGCTGCTGTTTTTCGTGTTTCCGCGTATCGGGCCGCTGTGGAACGTGCCGCTCAAGGCGCACACCGCCCGCACCGGCGTCAGTGACAATATGATGCCCGGTGACATTGCCAACCTCGGCCTCAGCGATGCGGTGGCTTTCCGGGCCAGCTTTGAGGGTGAAGTACCGCCTCGATCACAGTTGTACTGGCGGGGTCTGGTGTTCAGCACGTTGGAGAACGGCGCCTGGCGCTCGCTTCGCTGGGCCGACATACCCGGCGATGCTCGACGGGCCGAGGCGCCCGAGCTTGTTGGTGAGCACGTGGACTACAGCGTCATTATGGAGCCCACGCAGCAGAACTGGCTGTACGCACTGCGTTATGCCACCACCGAAAACCGGGGTATCGTCAATGTGAATGATTTCCGGCTGGTCTCGCCCGTCGAGGTGCAGGACCAGAAGCGCTATGAGGTGCGCAGCTGGCCGGATGTGCCCCTGGAGCTGCAGCTGAGTGATTGGCGTCGCACTGTCGAGCTTGCGCTCCCGGAGGAAGGCAACCCGCGTACCCGGGCGCTGGCGCAATCGATGTTTGTCGATGCCGGCGGCGACCCCGAGCGCTTTGTGGCGGATGTATTGCTGATGTTCCTGCGCCAGGCGTTCTACTACACCCTGCAGCCGCCGCGTCTGCAGGGAGATCGCATGGACCAGTTCCTGTTTGAATCGCAGCGCGGATTTTGCGAGCACTACGCCGCAGCCTTTGTCTGGTTGATGCGCGCTGCCGGCGTGCCGGCCCGTGTGGTGGTGGGTTATCAGGGTGGCGAGATAAACCCGGTCAACGGCACCGTGATTGTGCACCAGTTTGACGCCCACGCCTGGAGCGAGGTCTGGCTGCAGGGACAAGGCTGGGTGCGGGTGGACCCCACAGCCGCGATCGCACCCGATCGCATTGAATTTGGCCTTGAGCAGGCGCTTGAGGCGGAGGGAAGTTTCCTCGCAAATACGCCCCTGTCGCCGCTGCGCTTCAGAAAGATTGACTGGATCAACAGCCTGCGCCTGCAGCTGGACGCAATCAACTACAGCTGGCAGGTGTTCGTGCTGGGTTATGACAGGGACTACCAGGTTGACCTGTTCAGCCGTTTTGTCGGTGGCATCAGCCGCAGCCAGATGGTGATCGGCATACTGCTGATATGGTGCGGGCTACTCTTGCCCGTGGCGGCGATTATGCTGTGGCAGGCGCGGGGGCCGCGGCTGCGGCCGGAGGATCGCGCTTACCGGGAGTTCTGCAACAGACTGGCCAGGCGCGGCCTGGTGAGGGCTGCGGCGGAGGCGCCGGGGGATTTTGCCCGGCGCGTGTGTGAGGCTCATCCGGCGAACACCGGCGAGGTCATGGCCATCACCGAGGCCTACCAGCAACTCGCTTTTGCTCCTGGTGATGAACCTGGCGCCCTGGCCGCGCTGCGCCGCCGGGTGCGCCGGTTTACGCCGCGCTGACCTCGTCGATCTGTACCGCCGCGATGCGCTTGCCATCGTCAGCGCGCTTCTGGAACTCTGCGATCTGGTCAAAGTTCATGTAGCGGTAGATGTCTCCCGCCATCGAGTTCAGCTCCGCGGCGTACTTCATATACTCCTCGGGGGTAGGCAGCCTGCCCAAAATAGCGCCCACAGACGCGAGTTCCGCCGACGTCAGGTAGACGTTTGCACCATCGCCCAGGCGGTTGGGGAAGTTGCGGGTGGAGGTCGACAGCACGGTACTGTTGGCGGCGACCCTCGCCTGGTTGCCCATGCACAGGGAGCAGCCCGGCATCTCCGTGCGCGCACCGGAACGGCCGAAGATGCTGTAGTAACCTTCTTCCATGAGCTGGTGCTCATCCATTTTTGTAGGCGGCACAATCCACATCTTGGTGGTGATAGAGCCGGGGTGGGCTTCCAGCAGCTTACCGGCGGCGCGAAAGTGGCCAATGTTGGTCATGCAACTGCCGATGAACACCTCGTCGACGCTGTCTCCGGCGACCTCTGAGAGCAGGCGCGCATCGTCCGGATCGTTGGGGGCGCAGACGATAGGCTCGCGGATTTCCGACATGTCGATCTCGATGACGGCGGTGTACTCCGCATCCGGATCTGCGCGCATCAGCGTCGGGTTTTCCAGCCACTCCTCCATCTTGCGGGCGCGGCGCTCAAGTGTGCGCGGGTCGCCGTACCCATCCGCGATCATGGAGCGCAGCAGCACGATATTGGAGCGCAGGTATTCGGCTACCGTTTCTTCAGAGAGGTCGATAGTGCAGCCGGCTGCAGATCGCTCCGCCGATGCATCCGACAGCTCGAAGGCCTGTTCCACTGTGAGGTCTCTCAGGCCCTCGATTTCAAGGATGCGACCAGAGAAGATGTTCTTCTTGCCTTTCTTCGCCACGGTCAGCAGACCCTGCTGTATCGCGTAGTAGGGAATTGCGTGGACCAGGTCGCGGAGGGTGATGCCTGGCTGCATTTCACCACTGAAGCGCACCAGCACGGATTCGGGCATATCCAGGGGCATCACGCCGGTGGCCGCGGCAAACGCAACCAGGCCGGAACCCGCCGGGAAGGAAATGCCCATGGGGAAGCGCGTGTGGGAGTCACCACCAGTACCCACGGTGTCCGGCAGCAGCATGCGGTTCAGCCAGGAGTGGATGATGCCGTCGCCGGGCCGCAGGGATACGCCGCCGCGGGTCATAATGAAGTCCGGCAGCTTGTGTTGCGTGTCTATGTCTACAGGCTTGGGGTAGGCGGCCGTGTGGCAGAACGACTGCATGGTGAGGTCCGCCGTGAACCCCAGGCAGGCCAGGTCCTTCAATTCATCACGGGTCATGGGCCCGGTGGTATCCTGGCTGCCCACGGTGGTCATGCGCGGTTCGCAGTAGGTACCGGGGCGGACACCTTCCATGTCGCAGGCGCGCCCAACCATTTTCTGGGCGAGGGTGAAACCTTTGCCGGTATCTGCCGGCTGCTCAGGTGTGCGAAACAGTTCGCTGGGGGGCAGGCCCAGGGACTCACGTGCCCGCTGCGTCAGGCCGCGCCCGATGATCAGGTTGATGCGGCCGCCGGCACGCACCTCGTCCAGCAGCACCTGGGACTTGAGTTCAAACTCGGTGATGGTGGCGCCGTCGGCGTCGAGGATCTTGCCCTCGTAAGGTCGTATCTCGATGACCTGGCCCATTTCCAGCTGGTCCACATCCGCCTCGAAAACCAGCGCGCCGGCATCCTCCATCGTGTTGTAGAAAATCGGTGCAACCTTGCTGCCTATGCAGATGCCGCCGCACTTCTTGTTAGGTACACCGGGTATGTCTTCTCCGAAGAACCACAGTACGGAGTTGGTGGCAGATTTGCGCGAGGAACCCGTGCCGACAACGTCGCCGACAAAGGCCACGGGCAAGCCCTGTGAACTGATAGCTTCAATCTGTTTCATGGGCCCGGTTGTGCCGGGCTCGTCAGGCTCCAGCCCCTCACGTGCCATCTTGTACATGGCCAGCGCGTGCAGGGGGATGTCCGGGCGCGACCAGGCGTCCGGCGCGGGGGAGAGGTCGTCTGTGTTGGTTTCCCCGGTCACTTTGAAAACCGTAACGCGAATGGATTCCTCGACAGCGGGGCGGCGGGTGAACCACTCGCCCTCGGCCCAGGATTGCATGACCGCTTCAGCGTGGCGATTGCCTGTCTTGGCCAGCTCTTCCACGTCGTGGAAAGCATCGAACATGAGGAGCGTGTGCTTGAGCTGTTCAGCGGCAAGCTCCGCCAGGTCGTCATTGCTCAACAGCCCCACCAGCGTCTCGATGTTATAGCCACCCAGCATTTTGCCCAGCATCTTCACCGCGGCCGGCGGGTCTATCAGTGAGCAGCTGGTCTCGCCCCGGGCAATCGCGGAAAGAAACCCGGCCTTGACGTATGCGGCCTCGTCCACGCCCGGCGGAACACGCTCGCTGATAAGATGCAACAGGGTTTCTTCCTCGCCCTGTGGTGGCGACTTGAGCAGCTCGACCAGCGCCGCTACCTGCTCTGGATCGAGGGGTTTTGGCGGGATACCCAGGGCAGCTCGCTCAGCGACATGTTCACGGTAGGCTTCAAGCACGGTGATCTCCTGATACAGCGTTGGTATTGGGGTCGATTATAACTTAGGGACCATCGTGCCGCGAGATTCCCCGGCCGATACTGTGCATTCACCCGGGTGATACCTTACACTTTCGGCATGATAGATCCCCGCGCCAAAACGCCATGTATCGGTGTCTGTTCCACCGGGATCGGCGACCGTGTCTGCAGGGGTTGCAAGCGTTTTGCCCACGAGGTCATCCAGTGGAACAGCTACAGCAACCAGCAGAAGTCACTGATTAATGAGCGCCTTGCCGGCTTCCTGAGCCAGTGCACCCGCAACAAGCTGCGCGTGCTGGATGCCGATGTTCTGCAGGCGCAGCTGCGCCAGCAGCAAATACCTTTCGCCGAACACCAGGATGCCTATTGCTGGGCCTACGCTTTGTTAAAGGCCGGGGGCAGCCAGATAGAACAGCCCGAGCTGTTCGGGCTGCAGGTTGATGCCGAATATCGCGATACCCCGCTGGATGCGTTGCGGCGCATGATAGACGAGGAATTCTATATCCTGTCCGAGGCCTATTACGAGCGCTACATCGGTCTTGGCGATATTGCCTGAGGGCTGGCCCTGATGCCTCTGCCATCTGCAATGGATGCCCGCACCGGGCAACCCCAGGCACCTGGGGTGGAGAGCTGGCTGCGGCCGGTGCGGGACTTCCTGCATTGCCCCACACCCGACGCCTGGGTTCAGTGCGCGCAGCAGAACTTGCCGCTACTGCTGATTGACCATGCCAACTGTGAGAAAAAAGCCGCCTCCACTGCACTGGGCCTGTTGTATCGGTATACCGATAACTACCGACTGCAGCACAAGCTATCGCGGCTGGCGCGGGAGGAGTTGCGCCACTACGAGCAGGTGATGGCGATCATGCGCCAGCGCGGGATTCGCTATATTCCCGTATCCGCTTCACGCTATGCGCAGGAATTGATGCGCTGCCAGCGCAAGGACGAGCCAGGCCGCCTGGTGGACACCCTCATCGCCGGCGCGGTGATTGAAGCCCGGTCCTGCGAGCGGTTCGCCGCACTGGCACCTAATCTCGATGAGGAATTGGGACGCTTCTACCTATCCCTGCTCAAATCGGAGGCACGGCACTTCCAGGATTACCTGGCGCTGGCACGTGAAGTCGGCGGGGAGCATGAGGTGCTGGCGCGACAGGAGCTATTGCTGGGTCGCGATGCGGAACTGGTAGAGTCAGTGGACACCGAGTTCCGCTTTCATAGTGGCAAACCGCTTTAGATATATTTCTTAAATTATTGAAATATAGAGAAAATAATCTATCAGTCGGAGAGGCCGAGAGTCCTGCGCTCAGCCTTCCACCACCACGGACTCAATCACCACATCCTCCCGCGGCACGTCCTGGTGGCCCGCTGCGCTGCCGGTAGGAACCTTGCGAATCGCATCCACCACGTCCATGCCGCTGGTGACCTTGCCGAATACAGCATAGCCCCAACCCTGGGCGGTGGGCGCGCTGTGGTTCAGGAATTCATTGTCCGCCACGTTGATAAAGAACTGGGCCGTTGCCGAGTGGGGATCCATGGTGCGCGCCATGGCAATGGTTCCCACCGCGTTTTTCAGGCCGTTGTCGGCTTCATTCTGAATGGGGCTGCCCGTGGGCTTCTGGGTCATGCCCGGCTCAAAGCCGCCGCCCTGTATCATAAAGCCGTCGATGACGCGGTGAAATATCGTTCCGTCGTAGAAACCGTCTCGCGCGTAGTTCATGAAGTTTTCGCTGGTTTTTGGCGCCTTTTCGAAATCCAGTTCCAGCGTGATATCGCCGTGGTTGGTCTTCAGTACGATCATGGGGTGCTCCGCAAGTCAGGATGTGCAATCGGTGTCGCCAGTTTTGCCGGCGCTAACCGCGCCTGCCTGGAAAGCGCCGCATAATACGGCGTTTTCACGGTGCAGGGAAACCGAATGTTCCCTATAATCCCGGCCTTTCCGACGGTACGCCGTTCTACTAGCACGACCAGCGCGGCTGGTTTGGCCCTGGGTATGACTGACAAGAGCGCCACAAACAATTTCCTGAACACCATTGTGCAATCCGACCTGGACGCGGGCAGGGTGAGTGAGGTCGTCACCCGATTTCCCCCCGAGCCCAACGGGTATCTGCACATCGGCCATGCCAAGTCGATCAGCGTGAATTTCGGCCTCGCCGAGCGTTTTGGTGGCAGGTGTAACCTGCGCTTCGACGACACCAATCCGCTGAAAGAAAGCCAGGAGTTCATCGAGTCCATACAGGCAGACGTGCGCTGGCTGGGTTATCAGTGGGACGGCGACGTGAAGTACGCCTCGGCCTATTTTGAACAACTCTACGAATGGGCCCAGCACCTGGTGCGTAATGGCCTCGCCTATGTCTGTGACCTTTCTGCGGAAGACACGCGCAACTACCGCGGCACCTTGACAGAGCCCGGCCGCAACAGCCCGTTTCGCGACCGCGGCGTCGAGGAAAACCTGGACCTGCTGGAGCGTATGCGGCGTGGTGAGTTCGAGGAGGGCAGCCGCGTCTTGCGGGCGAAGATTGATATGGCGTCCCCGAACATGAACATGCGTGACCCCACGCTGTACAGAATCCGCAAGGTGGCCCATCACCAGACCGGGGATCGCTGGTGCATTTACCCGACGTATGACTTTGCCCACGGGCAGGAGGACGCCATCGAGGGCGTCACCCATTCAGTGTGCACCCTCGAGTTCGAGGATCACCGCCCCCTGTATGACTGGCTCATTGAGAATCTGCCTGTGCCGAGTCGCCCCAGGCAGTACGAGTTTGGCAGCCTCAACCTGGCTTACACGATTACCAGCAAGCGCAAGCTCAAGCAGTTGATCGACGAGGGCAAAGTCTCTGGCTGGGACGACCCCAGAATGCCCACCCTCAGCGGCATGCGTCGGCGCGGCTATACCCCCGCCGCCATACGCAACTTTTGCGAAATGATCGGTACCAGCCGCAGCGACGGTGTGGTGGATGTCGCCATGCTGGAGCACGCTATACGCGATGACCTGAACCAGAACGCACCGCGTGCCATGTGTGTTGTGGATCCGCTGCGGGTCGTTCTCACCAATTATCCCGAGGCCGGTGAGGAAACGCTGGTGGCGCCGGCCCACCCTTCAAGGCCTGACCTCGGCAGCCGCGAGCTGCCTTTCTCGCGCGAACTGTATATCGACAGGGACGATTTTCGCGAGGAGGCTAACAAGAAGTACAAGCGTCTGGTTCTGGGCAAGCGCGTGCGTCTGCGCAATGCCTACGTTATAGAAGCCGAGAGCATCGAGAAGGACGGCGATGGCGAGGTGTCCTGTGTGTTTTGTCGTGTTCTCACGGAGACCCTCGGAGAGGACCCCGCAGATGGTGTTAAACCCAGGGGGGTTATCCACTGGGTGTCTGCGGCCCATGCGGTTCCCGCCGAACTGCGTCTTTACGATCGACTGTTCAGCGTGGAAGCGCCGGGTGCAGCGAGTGGCGATTTCATCAGCGACATCAACCCGCAGTCATTGCGGACAGTACACGGGGCGATGATCGAACCCGGGCTGGCCGCTGCCCTGCCTGAGCAGGGTTTCCAGTTTGAGCGCGAGGGATACTTCGTCGCCGACCGCTTCGACCACAGTGCCGGGGCGCCGGTATTCAATTTGACGATTGGCCTTCGCGAAACCTGGCAACGTGTCGAGGGCGCGGCATGAATGAGGCCGCTAACGACCTCGTGGTGTACGACACACTGCGCGCCAGCAAACGGGTGTTTCAGCCCCGGCAGCCGGAACGGGTCACCATGTACGTCTGCGGGCCTACCGTTTACAACCTGGCTCACATCGGCAATGCGCGCCCCGCCGTGGTGTTCGATGTGCTGTTCCGGCTGCTGCAGACACGCTACGACGAGGTGGTCTACGCCCGCAACATTACCGACATCGATGACAAGATTATCGCTGCCTCCCGTGAGCAGGGCCGCGACATGGCTGAATTTGCTGAGGAGTTTGCGGCGAAGTACCGGGAGGACATGGCCGGGCTCAACGTGCTTCAGCCCACACTGCAGCCCCATGCGACGCACCATATTGCGGAGATGATAGCGCTCACGCAGGCCCTTGTTGAAAAGGGACACGCCTATGAGTCCCAGGGGCACGTGCTGTTCGCTGTCGAGTCGATGGAGGACTACGGCAAGTTATCCCATCGGGCGCTGGAGGATATGCTCGCGGGTGCCCGGGTTGAAGTGGCCGAGTACAAGCGCCATCCCGGCGATTTTGTGTTGTGGAAGCCCTCCGGTGCCGACGAGCCAGGTTGGGACAGCCCCTGGGGGCGCGGCCGTCCGGGTTGGCATCTGGAATGCTCCGCGATGACCCACGCGCACCTGGGTGAGACGGTCGATATTCACGGCGGGGGACGGGACCTGATCTTTCCTCATCACGAGAACGAGATTGCCCAGAGCGAGTGCGCCCATGGCGCGGAGTACGTGCGCTACTGGATGCACAATGCCTACGTGGATATCGATGGGGAGAAAATGTCCAAGTCCCTGGGCAATGTCCACACCGTGCGAGAGTTGCTGGCGGATTACCCGGGCGAGGTGCTCCGCTTCGCCCTGTTGAGCGCGCACTACCGTTCGCCGCTGAATTTTTCCGGCGACTTGCTGGACCAGTCCCGCGCGGTCCTGGACGGTTTTTACGCGGCGCTTCGCGAGGTGGAAACCGTCCCCGTTGACGTCGATGTGGTGTTGGCGCAGGAGCCGTTCTACGCAGCTTTACTTGACGACCTGAACACACCGCAGGCCATTTCTGAAATGCACGCCCTCGCCAAGGCGCTTAACAAGGCAGAGGACGAGGCAGCCCAGGCGATGCTCAAGGCGCGCCTGCTGGCAGCGGGCAACCTGCTGGGCGTGTTGCAAAGCCTGCCTTCTGACTGGTTTCAGGCAGGGCAGGCGGAGGACATTTCGGCGCAGGCGGTTGAAGCGGCCATCGCCGAGCGGCAGGCGGCCAAGGACGCGCGGGACTTTGCCCGCGCGGACGAAATACGCGACACCCTGAAATCCCAGGGCGTGCTGCTGGAGGACTCCGCCGGGGGTACAACCTGGCGTCGCGCCTGAAGCGCTGGCGGCTTGCGTCGGTGTTCTAGCGGGGTGTTGTAGTGGGATGTTGTAGTAGAGAGATGCAGTAAGGAGATGCACTCGGGGCTGGAGAGCGGCATAGTGCCGCGATTCGGTGTTAGCCTCGCCGGCGCTTAGCTGGCGCTGGCGGATTTTTCCGCAATCCAGTCGGCCACCTGTGCCCGCCCTTGTACCAGGGCTTTCAGCACGCGCATGTAGAACGTCTTATAGAGCGTATCCCACTCTTCACGTGCGAGATAAAGAACCACTGCGCGTTTTGCGTCCACGTTCTTGGGCAGGCCGCCGGCGTCGCAGACCTCGCCCTTCAGTCCACAGGTCAGCAGCTCCTGCACCATAGCATTCTTGGCGTTTTCCTGGATAGTTTGCTCCATCTGCTCCAGTGCACCCTTGAGCTTATCTCGCAGCGGGAAATCCTCTGCCCGTATCAGGTTGTGCAGGAACACCGGGAACAGGAACTCTATTACGCGCTTGGCTTGCGCTTCTGATGCTTCGTGAAGGTCCATGCTGACCTTTGGCAGGATGGGCCCGCTGGTGGCGAGCACATTGACACTCTCCAGATCAGGAAACATGTCCATGCGCGAGCAGACAAGTGCGCGGTGTGTCAGCGGGAACGTGGCGTTGGTCATAACGGCTAGTATTCTCTCAGCTGAAACGGCGGCTACTGCAGCGCAAAGGTGATTGGGATGGACACCAGGTAGCCGGTGCCATCATCTGCGGCAAACTCTTCCCGCGCTACCGGGGTAAGCGCCGGGAAGGGGGATGCCTTCTCGACGGCATCTTGCGCCGCCTTGTCCAGCGCGCCGTGACCGGACTCCTGGTCGATTTCAGCTGAGATCAGCTTGCCGGAAGCATCGAGCGTCGCCAGAATTTCAACCTTCCCTTCCCAATTGTATTTGACTGCCCTGCGCGGGTAGGTGACCTCGCGATACACGGCCACCATGATGTCGTTGACGTAAAGCTGGACCTGCCGCTGGTACTCCCTGTCGTCGATCTCGAGCTTACTTTCTGCCGTATCGTCGGCAGGCTCTGGCACTGGCTGCGGTTGCACCACGGCTACAGCCGCCGGTTCAGGTGTCGGCTGTTTTTCAACAGCGGGCTGTTGCTTCTGCGGCTGCGGCACTGGCGCCGATGCCTGCGTTGAAGTCTCGGTCTCAGCGGCGGCGCTGGCGACCGCCTTGCTGGCGGCTGTGCCCGCCGCACTCGCATCCGCCACCGTCTCAGCCGGCGTCGATATTTCCGGGGCGGGGTTGGGTGCCTGGCGGGGTTGCGGCGTGGGTGCGGCGGTCCACGCCGCGATGGCCGCAATGCGCGTATCACTGGGGGACAGCTCCTGGTAGCGCGACATGATAGCGGGGTCCAGGGTCCCCGACAGCAGCGGGTCGCGCAACGTGGACGCCGCACCATCGCCTACCCAGCCTGAGTAAAAGAAGTCAAAAACGCCGCCATCGGGAACGCTTACCAGTTCCGTGCCGTTGAGTATGAAGTGGGTCGTGTCATCCTCGGCGAGGTAGATCTTGAACTGGTCGCCCAGCTTCAAGCTGCCTTTCATATTGCGTTTCAGGGCTTCAAGGGCGTTGATTGCAGATTCCGGTGCCCGGCCGCCGGAGCCTAACTCAGCCTGTAGCAGCAGGGTTCCCGAGAATCCCCGGCTACTGATGCGCCGGGTTGCAATGCGATATTCCATCGCCTTGGGTGGCGGCGCCAGCATCAGGTTCTGCATCACTGCACCGTAGGGAAGCTGCAGGCCCGCAATGTAGATATCGCGCGCAGTCTCTGTGTACACCGCCAGTCCGACCGTTTCCAGTTGATCCTGTGACTGGGCCAGCGTGGCAAGTGCGGAAAACAGGAGTGCGGTCGCTGTCTTGGCGCAGCGCCGGATGATTACAGGTTTGTTCACGTCTCTCTACCAGGTCCTGGGAGGGCAATTTGTTATTGGTGACTAACTTGCCGAAGCTGCCCTCCTGAAACAAGAAAAAATTCCAGGAAAGTGAAGAAAGTCCCGCTTTTCAATCAGTAGCGCAATATAGTTGCAGTTTGGTGCAGTATAGTACCTGTATTTGCCTGGAATACTATGGACCCGCACCGGGAATTGGATTTCACTTTACCTGCGTGTCGCAAGCAACGGATTTTAAGCGAAAAATCGGAAACAAAAGAGATTCGTGTCGAACGGTCGCGTACCGGCGTGGGTTTAGTGCAAAATACTTGCATCGGTATGTTGCATTCTTCACAAAAAGCGCATTTTTTTGTTTCCAACTAGTCACCTTCTAAGAATACTGGCGTTGTGGGGACGCGGGTTTGCTCGTGGAGACCTTCGCCTGGTGTCACACTGCAAGAATGGCCGTTAACGGTCTCTCGACAGTAGGGCCGAGTCGCTAGAACAGGGAGAGAATATGTCTCAGGATCAGAACGGTACCAAAGGTCGCGTGCTGCTGGTGGATGATGACAAGATCATCCGCATCAAAGGTACCAAGATGCTTGAACAGTGCGGCTGCGAGGTCGTGACGGCTGAGAACGGCTGGGATGCGGTAACCCAGCTTGAGGACGTCAAGCCCGACCTTGTGTTGCTGGATATCACCATGGAGCCCATGGACGGTTTCAAGACGCTCACCCTGATTCGTGCGAGTCGCGGTGAGTTCAAGGACACCCCCGTGGTGATGCTGTCTTCCCACGATGACGTGTTCACGATGGGCAAGTCAAAGGACAGGGGCTGTTCGGCCTACCTCGAGAAGCCGCTCGAGATAGAGGCGCTACAGCAGGTGCTGCAAGAGTTTCTGCCAGCTGGTGGTGCAGCCTGATGGACAAGCGTACCTTCGACCGCCTGCGCAGCCAGGCCGAAGAGATACGCGCGCGGGCGGCGCCCGTGCCGCTGGCGCACGAATATATCGAATACTGGTACGGCGCGGCCTTCGAGGTGCTGGGTACGCGCTGTGTTGCGAGCATGAAAGAGGCTCGCAAGGTGGTAGACCTTACTCCGACGATCAGCATTCCCGGCGTGAAATCCTGGGTGCGGGGGCTCGCTAATATTGGCGGCCGCGTCCTGGCAATCGCTGATCTCTCTTCTTTTCTTTCCGGCGGCAGGGTCACATCCAATGGCAAGCAAGCACTGGTAATCAGCGGCCGCGGCATCCATTGCGGCATTGTCATTGACGC
>JAZBPS010000235.1:0-4000 GCA_036353375.1 Halieaceae bacterium
GCAGATATCGCGCTGCAGAATGGCGGGGGCGTACGTATCGATATCCCGGCAGGTGAATTCACGATTGCTGACGCGTTCACCCTGCTGCCGTTTTCCAACACGCTCTGGACAGTTGAGCTGACCGGTCAGCAAATCATCGATTCGCTGGAGGAAGGCCTGGCCAACACCCTGGACAACGGCGGCTCCTCGGGGGCCTACCCTTATGCATCCGGCCTGCGCTTCGACGTGAATGCCAGCGCGGCGGCGGGCAGCCGCATCAGCAACGTTGAAATCAATCCGCGCCTGGCCGGCAGCTGGGGGCCGATTGATGTCGGCGCCACTTACACCGTGGTGCTCAACAACTTCCAGGCCAGTGGTGGTGATGGCTACAACACCCTGGGCGAGGTGACGGGCGCAGGTAACTTCGTGGATACCTTCACGGAGTACGCGCAGGGCTTTATCGACTATGTGGAGAACCTTACCGAGGCCGGTCTGTCCCTGCAGAAGCTCCCGCTGGAGGAGTACTCCACCAAGTCCTATATCAGCCGTGCAGGCTGCGACCACAGCACCACGGCAGATTGCGAAGGCTACTAGAGCAACATCCCCTGCTTTCAGGCGACCCAAGGGTCGCCTTTTTTATGGCTGCGTCAGGCGGCCAGCGACGGCGTGAGATGCACCGGCATCTCCTTGTAGCCGTGGATGCTGTTGGAGCGGATGAACACCGGCTCGCCGGCGGATTCAATGTGGCTGAAGGCGCGGAAAAATTCCTCGAAGAATACCCGGGCTTCCAGCCGCGCCAGGTTGGCGCCCAGGCACAGGTGGATGCCGTGACCGAAGGCCATGTGCGGGTTGGGGTCGCGGGTGATGTCGAAGTCCATGGGATTTTCGAACACCGCTTCGTCGAAGTTGGCGGAGCTGTACAGCATCACCACCCGGTCGCCCTCGCGGATGGGCTGGCCGCCCACTTCCGTATCTGCGGTGGCCGTGCGCCGGAAGTAGTGCAGGGGACAGGTCCAGCGCAGCATCTCTTCGATGGCCAGCGGTAGTCCGGAGGGATCGTCCCGCAGCTGCCGGTAAAGCTCCGGTCGCTTGAGCAACTCGTGCATGCCGCTGGAGATCAGGCCGCGGGTGGTTTCGTTGCCCGCTACCGTGAGTTGCACAAACAGTGAGGCAAACTCCATTTCGGAGACGGCGTGACCCTCCACCTCCTGGTTGATCAGCAGGGAGATCAGGTCATCGCCGCCGGCTTCCTTGCGTTCCATGGCCAGCTCGAAACCGTAGGTGCCCATGTCGATGCTGGCCTGGTTCACCTCCTCCATGGTGCCGCCCAGGTCCGGGTCGGAGCTCGAGGTTTGCAGGTCGGACCAGCGGCGAATCTGCGCCCACTTGTCCCGGGGAATTTCCAGCATGGAGCAGATCACCGCCGTGGGCAGGTCGCCCGCCAGGCTTTCCACGAAGTTGACTTCGCCGGGTTCCCGGATCTGTTGCATGACACCCCGGGCAATTTCCCGCACCTTCGGTTCGAGTTCGGCCAGCATGCGAGAGGTGAAGCGGGTTATTACAGCGCGCCGCAGGGGGCCGTGTTTTGGTGGGTCCATGCCCAGCAGCTGGTTGCGGGCCATCTCCAGGATGTCGTCGGGCAGGTCGTCCACCATGACGAAGCCACGCTCCGCCGAGAACGTCTTGAAGTCCCGCGATACCTGCAGCACGTCGGCGTGGCGGCTCAACACCCAGTACCCGTGGCCCTCCGGGTGCTGCTGCCAGTGCACGGGGTCGTTGGCGCGCAGCCAGGCGAATTGCTCGTGGGGGATGCCCCGGGTGTAGTTGTCGGGGCTGTAGACATCAATGTGCATGGGATCCTTCCGGATTCTTATTCTGGTGTGTGCCTGTGCTGACCTGGCGGTGTGTTTCGTTGCCGATGCGGCTCTCTATTCGGTTGGCTGTCTACTCGACAAGCACCGGCGGGTTGGGGATGCCCATCTCCGCGCACAGTGCCAGGTAGAACTGCAGGGTCAGGGGACCGTCCACCACCGAGGTGATGTTGCCCTCGGCATCCAGGTTGATGTTGGAGCCATACATCTGGAACCACACGCGAGTGTTGTCCTCGATGCAGGTCAGGGTGTGTTCCGAGCCGGCGGGTTCGTACAGGAAGGACCCTGCCCGGTTCACGTAGTCGTATTCCTTGTACTTCCAGGCGCCGGACTGGGTGTACCCGAACACCGGTCCCGTGTGCTTGTGGGTTTCAACCTCGTAGCCCGCCATGAAGATGTTCTCAATGATCCACAGCCCCTCACTGGGGCGCACCTGCAGAACCTTGAGTTTGCTGCCGTCGCCGATGTCGACGAAGGGCAGGTCGTCGCTGCCAATGTGCATGGCTTCGCCGGGTGTCATTGCCGCCATGCTCTGGGTGTTTGCGGGTTGGTTCATTGTGGGCCTCTCCGGTAAATCAGACGTGACTAAACCTTAAATGTAGTAGAGCCCGGGCGCAATGACAGGGTGCCCGCGGGGTTAACCCGCGCTGGCACAATATTCTGTGCCTGCTCGACCCGCTGCAGGTCAGCGAGCCGACGGCCGCGGAGCTTGCAAGGGCGCATGGCACAGCGACCAGCGCGCCCCTGTAGCGCTTGCGCGGGTGTCAGCAGGCACCGCGTGCGGTGAGTACCGCGGGTACCGTTTTCAGCAGCAGCGAGATATCCAGCCACAAGCTGCGGGTGCGAATGTACTCCAGGTCCAGTTCCACCTGCTGGGGGAAGGGGATGTCGGAGCGGCCCGACACCTGCCAGATGCAGGTGATGCCCGGCGTGACCGCCAGCCGCCCGCGCTGGTAGGGCGTGTACTCGGCGACCTCCTGTGGCACCGGTGGTCTAGGGCCCACCAGGGTCATGTCGCCGAGCAGCACATTGAACAACTGGGGCAACTCGTCGATGGACAGTTTCCGGATGATCCGACCCACCGGCGTGATGCGGGGGTCCTTTTTCATTTTGAAGATGACGCCACCGGCCATTTCATTCTCGGCCAGCAGCGCCGCCTTGCGCGCCTCGGCGTCGGCGTACATGGAGCGGAACTTCCAGCAGCGGAACGGCACGCCATCCTTACCCACGCGGGTCTGGGAAAACAGCGCCCCGCCGCGTGAGGTTGCGATGATGGCCAGTGCCGTAACTAGCAGCAACGGGCTGAGTAACAGGATGCCAAGCGCAGAGGCCGTGATGTCCAGGCTGCGCTTTGCGAACGGGTAGAAGCCCCGGCGTGCTGGTACGTCCAATGGGTACTGCAGTGTTTCAAAAGTTTGTGTGGTCATAGTGATTTCCTCCCGCCCAGCCGGGAGCAACCGCCATGCCAGTCCCACAAGTCCTTGTTTATTCAGGGGAAATGGCGTTTTCCGTCGCAGCAGGGAGCGGCAATACACGCAAACTGAAAACCGCGGGTCACGGTTTGCGTTGCAATTTGCAAATCTGGCCAGGCCGCCAATGCGCTGCGCTGCGGGCCTGCACCGCGGCTGAATGCCTGAAAGCCGCGTGTTTACTGGGCTCGCGGGCGCGTACACAGGGACATGGCTGGGCTGGCATTGCTTTTGCTCATCACGGGAAACACTTTGCAACGCGACGTTTTCCGGAGATGTGCCATGAAGAAGCTGCTGTTCCTCACCTCAGAGCTGCCCTTTCCCGCCAATAGCGGCGGCAAGCTTAAAAGCCTTGAGCTGCTGACGCGGCTGGTAGGCGAGTACCAGGTGTCCCTGGCGTGCCCGTTGAAGCTGGATGACCGTCTTCACGTTACCCGGTTCCTGGCGGACTTCCGCGGTCTGGACCAGGTGCTGGTGCGCGCCACCGATGTGCCGCGATCACCGATCAACCTGCTGCGCTCCTATCTGGCAGGTGTCCCGCTGAACGTCTTGCGCACGGCCAATGCCGAACTGGCAGCGGAGGTGGCTGCCATCATTGATGACTTTGACGTGGTGTTCGTGGACCACTACGAGGCGGGCCAGTACCTGCCGGCGAGCTATGATGGTCAGCGCGTCTACCAC
>JAZBPS010000236.1:0-5919 GCA_036353375.1 Halieaceae bacterium
ACGTCCACATTTGCCGCTGGCGAACCGGTGGTATCCAACACCTGAAAGGCGACCGACGACGCCTCTTCCCTGCCTGCACCACCGGTACCACGCAACGCAATATTCGTGGGCGTGGCGGAAACAAAAGCGATGGAGTTCACGTCCGCACCGGCGATAGTCAAAGCCACCGTCGCGGCCTGGGTATTCCCCTGCACAATGGCTGCAGTGACATTGTCCGTCCCGGTGCAGCCGCTGGCGGTGTAGGTAGAGGTCGCCACACCGTTCACAGTATTCACCTGCGCGGAAATCTCAGCCAGCGGGGGCGTCAGGTTGGCACATCCGCTACCAAATATTACCGGCACCGCCGTGGTGACAATGTCGCCGTCGCCGTCCACCACCGTTACCGACAGGGGCGTTGAACCCGCAGCGGGAAGGTCCGTGGCCCCCGCGTCGATCTCGCCCTCAATAAAGTTTGCGCCATCAAAACGGCCAAGACGCAGGTTCGCCTCACCGACCTGGAAGTTGATGCCCGCGGTTACGTCGCCCAGGCTGGCCTCGACAGTGCCTGCCCCCAGCGTGTCACCCGCGCCCAGGGTGAATGTGGCGACACCATTCAAATCTGTCAGTGCGCTGCCAGACTCTGGCGCGACTGTGCCAATCGTTGAGCTGGCGTTGATGATCTGGTTTGCCAGCGGCTGGCCGAAGGAATCGGTTGCCAGCACGGTGAGCACACCCGGGCTGATGCTGGTGATATTGGTCACCGGGTTGCCCTGGCTGTCGGTCAACGACAGGGACAGGATATTGGTGTCCTGGGTGGGCGCCACGATCTCAAAGTTCAGCGACGCCAGGCGGTTGCCTATACTGGCGGATACCGTCCCGGCGCCGGACTCGGCGCCCGCTTCCAGCACGAAGGACGCGATGCCGTCGCTGTTAGTAAGGCGCGTTGTCGGAGCGATCGTGCCGGCGGTGGTCGCCACGGTCACCAGTTCGCCCTCAATCGGCGTGCCCTCCGAGTCCGAAGACGTCACGGTAATAATGCCCGGGGTGCCCTGTGAGATCAGCGTGATCGGGTTGCCATTGGAGTCCGTGAGCGCAACGGTCAGCTGGGCGTCAATCTCGAAATTGATGCTCGCCGTCAGGTTGTCCACGGTCACCACCGCAGAATCCACCCCGGAGTCGCCCGCCGCCTGGATCTGGAAGCGCGCCACACCGTCGGCATCGGTGATCTGCGCACCGCCGGCCGGGACCACCGTCGCGAGGGTCGTCACCAGCGAAAGAATCTGGTCGGCAACGGGTGCGCCGTCGGCGTCGCGCAGGGTTGCCGTCAGCGTGCCCGGAGACGTCGATGTGATAACGGAGGTCGGCGCGCCGGAAGGATCAGTCAGTGTCAGCGTTAGTGTGGATTCTCCCGTTCCCGGGCCGCCGCCGTCGCCGGGGTTGTCGATACCCCCGCCGATAAAGCCGGGATCATTACCGCCGCCTCCACCGCCACAGGCGCTTAACAGCAGGGCAAACAGCCCCGAGAAGACAAGATTCACAACCCTGAACTGCCGCAGTTCCATCATGTTTTCAATCCCGGCCGGTAATCGGCTCTGGTTATGGCCCCCTGTGCCCGGGCCCACTCATTTTCTGGTCTGTCTGGTCTGATTATCATTATTGGCGCCCGTTCCGCGCTGCGTCCGGTGCGCGCATCGCGTGTGCCTGTGAGCCGTCTTCGCGGCCCTTTGGCGCTTCTCATGCCACTCAGCCACACCGGTAACAGCATGCTTTGCCCGGTTGAGTGCGGCCACGGGCTTCCCCAATACAGACCGCTGACTGTTGCAACATTTATTTGAGTTTACAGAGGCTTAGCTGCGCTTCCTAGGGTTTACTCGAGTAGAAAAAGGGGTATTATTGCTAGTCCCTCCCTCCTCAAATACCCAAATCCTTGATCACGGCCAGAACGTCGTCGTGGTGGGACTTCGTTTTCACCTTGTCCATGATGTGCTTCAGTCGGCCGTCCTTGCCAATAATGAAGGTCGTGCGCAGCACGCCCATAGACTCGCGCCCCATAAACTTCTTCATGCCCCAGCAGCCGTACTTCTCGGTTACGGCGCGGTCTTCATCAGACAGCAGGGTAAAATTCAGCCCTTCCTTGTCGATAAACTTGCCCAGTCTCGCCACCGGGTCAGGACTCACGCCCAACACGACCGTATCTGCTTTCTTGAAGGCAGCCTTGCTGTCGCGAATGCCACAGGCCTGGTTGGTGCACCCTGGCGTCATCGCCTTGGGATAAAAATAAAGCACCACGTTACTCTTATCGCGAAAGTCCTTGAGACTGACCTTCTCGCCGTCCTGGTTCAACAGCGTGAAAGCCGGTGCCATATTGCCCACTTTTGGAAATGCCATGTGCTCTAGTCCTCTTCCTCTGTTCCTGTTGGCGGTTCGTCCAGGGCCCGCGGCCCGACATTGTCTTCTGCGCCGGCCTTGATAGTGTCTGGTATGCTGCGCTTGGTGCGGGCACCCAGCTTTTCCAGGTCGGTGACGCGCTTCAGCAGGTTGCCCCTGCCCGATGTCATACGCAAGCGCGTCTTGTCCCAACTCTCATGTGCGCGATCAAGATGTTTACCCAGATCCGTCAGTGATTCCAGCACCAGGGCAAACTGGTCGTGTATGGCACCCGCCTGGGCTGCGATCTTCTCGGCATTACGGTTCTGGTGCTCATATCTCCAGATAGTCTGCACGGTGCGCAGTGTCGCCAGCAAGGTGGTAGGGCTCACCACAATAATGTTGTTGTCGTAGGCGCGGGAGAACATCGCGGGCTCGGCGTCGAAGGCCGCCATAAACGCAGACTCTATGGGGATGAACAGCAGCACGAAATCGAGGCTGTTGATACCTTCCAGTTCTTCGTAGGCCTTGATGCTCAGGCCCTGGATGTGCTGCTTGACCGCCTGCACGTGCTCCTGCAGCGCTTTCTGTTTCTCCGCCTCGTCGTCACTGGTCACGTAGCGCTCGTAGGCCACCAGGGACACCTTGGCATCCACCACGATATCGCGACTGTCAGGCAGGTGCACAACCACATCGGGTTGGCGGCGCTGGCCATCGCTGCTCTTCGCACTGAACTGGGTTTCGTACTCGTGGCCCTTGCGCAGGCCGGACTCCTCAAGCACACGCTCCAGCACGATCTCGCCCCAGTTGCCCTGGGCTTTCTTGTCGCCTTTGAGTGCGCGCGTCAGGTTGACCGCATCCTCTGACATCTGCTGGTTAAGCTGCTTCAAGTGCTTCAGTTCGTGCATGAGGGACAGTCGATCCTTGCTCTCCCTGTCATACACATCCTCCACCCTGGCCTTGAAGTCTTTAAGCTGCGTCTTGAGCGGCCCCAGGGTGGTTTCCAGCGTATCTTTATTGGTCTTCAGGAAGCGCTGGCTTTTCTCTTCAAAAATCCGGTTTGCCAGGTTGCTGAACTCGTCTTCAAGCTGTTTGCGGGCTGCCTTGAGCATCTCCAGCTTTTCTTCAGAGGCGCGGTTTTCAGCGCTCTGTGTGGCCTCCAGACGCGCGTACGCCTCGCGCTGGGCGGCCAGCTCCTGCGCGTGCTTCATTGCCGCGGCCTGCTCCCTGTGCTGATGCCGACGCGAAAGCCAGGCCAGGGTTAGCAGCCAACCCAGCACCGCGCCTGCCGCGGCTGCCAACAACAGGGTCTGCTGGGTCTCAGTCACCGGCGAATCGCTGAAACCCGGACGGGCCAGCGCGCCTCACGCCGGTCGTGGAAATACTCGCGCAGCGTGTGGAATACAGCGGGAAAGGCGATGTCGTCCCAGGGGATATCCGCCTCATCGAACAGCTCAACTTCCGTGGACTCAGGGCCGACGCCAAAGGCACCGTCAACGATGTTCGCCCTGTAAAACATGTAAACCTGGTTGATGCCAGGAATATCAAACAGGCGGTAGAGTTCCTGGTTACACACCCTGGCGCGCGCCTCCTCCCAGGTTTCACGCGCGGCACCTTGCAGGGTGGTCTCGCCGTTTTCCATGAACCCGGCGGGCAGGGTCCACAGGCCGGAACGCGGCTCAATTGCGCGTCGACAGAGCAGGACTTTTCCATCGTACTCCGGCACGCAGCCGACAATTACCCTGGGGTTGGAATAGTGAATGGCGTTGCAGTTGTCGCAGACGAATCGGGGTCGATCATCCCCTTCCGGAACCCGGTGGGCGACCTGGGCACCACACTGGCTACAGAACTTCACGACAGGCGTCAGGTTGCCAGCGCGGCATAGCGACCGTTGCAGAACACCAGGGGGGCGGAAGCCTCGCGCTCGGTCATCCCCAGCACCCTCGCCACCAGAATGGCGTGGTCGCCCCCGGGATAGCGCGCCTCAAGCTCACACTCAAGCGTCACCAGGCTGTTGTTCAGTACGGGCATATCGAACTTTCCCGCCTCTGCGTGCTCCGGCGCAAGCGCGTGATCGCCCTTGGTGGCGTAGCGGTTGGACAGCTCCTGCTGGTCCAGACGCAGGAAATTCACCGCCCAGCGTTTGCAGTGCTCAAAGGTGTCATACATTTCCGAGTTGTTTTGCAGACTCCACAACACCAGCGGTGGCTCCAGGGACACTGACGCAAAGGAGTTAACCGTCATGCCAAAGGCATTGCCGGCCTCGTCCTCGCCGGTAATTACACACACACCTGTGGCGAAACGGCCCAGGGCATTTCTAAAGTCGCGGCTGTCGAAGCTCATTTGAAGATCCATCCATCGGTGAAGCCGCGGATTATACACAGCCGTCACGCCCGGCGGGCATCCCTCATTTTAATGAAACCCTTGGCCTCCAACCTGCAAAGCCCTTAGCGTCTCTATTAAAAAGCCCTTAGCGTGACAATAAAAAAGCCCTTAGGGCTCCCATCGTGCCGCCGCCTCGGCGTCTGATGTGCGGGCTTCTACCCAGTGTTCTCCCTGGGCCGTGATTTCCTTTTTCCAGAAAGGCGCGCGGGTTTTCAGGTAGTCCATTATGAATTCGCAGCCGTCAAACGCTGCACCCCGGTGAGGCGCGGCCACGCCCACATAAACGATCTGCTCACCAACATCTAACCGTCCAACGCGATGCACCACCAGCACAGACAGCAGCCCCCAGCGGTTCCGCGCCTCATCGACAATAGCTTCGATACTGCGTTCCGTCATACCGGGATAGTGTTCCAGCAGCAGTTGATGCACGGGCGCCCCGGCAGTGCTGCGCACAATCCCGGTGAACGTCGCAATCGCACCGACGTCGCTGCCGGCCTCCAGCAGTTGCGCCTGTAGCGCCCCACAATCAAAATCCTGCGCCTGCACGCGTACAGAAAACATTCGGTGTCAGCCCTAGCCGCCGGTTACCGGCGGGAAAAAAGCAACCTCGTCGCCATCGCTGACAGGCGCACTCCCCTGCACCTGAACCTGGTTCACCGCACACAGCAGGTTATCTACCGCGAGGGCGCGCTCCCAGTCTTCGCCTCGGGCCATCAGCGACGCCCGCAGTCCCGCAACATTGCCAGCGGCCGCCGCATCCATTTCAAGCTCTGCCACGCCCAGCGCTTCCCGCAGGCCGCCAAAAAACAGTACGCGTATCACGCGGGCAGCCTGCGCCAGTCACCCGAGGCGCCCCCCTCCTTCTGCAACAGCTTCACTTCACCAATCACCATTCCCCGGTCCACGGCCTTGCACATATCGTAAATAGTAAGCGCACTGATGGAAGCCGCCGTCAGCGCCTCCATTTCTACCCCCGTGCGGCCTGCAACCTTACAGCGGGCCTCTACCTCGACGCAGCCACGCGCCCTGTTTACTGACAGCTTTACATCGACTGCGCTCAGCGCCAGGGGATGGCAGAGGGGTATGAGGTCGCTGCAGCGCTTGGCGGCCTGGATACCGGCGATACGCGCCACGGCGAACACGTCACCTTTCGCGTGACCGCCGCTTTCAATCAGCGCCAGTGTTTCG
>JAZBPS010000471.1:0-1557 GCA_036353375.1 Halieaceae bacterium
GGCCGATCCCTGGGAAAGCTACAACCGCAAGGTGCACGCCTTCAACACCACCGTGGATCGCTGCTGCCTGCGCCCCGTGGCCCGCGGGTACAACACCATCACGCCGGGCCCGGTGAAGGATGGGGTGGCCAACTTTTTCCGCAACATAGACTGGCCCGTCACCTTCCTGAACCAGTTACTGCAGGGCAAAATCAGGGAGAGCGGAGTATCCACCGGTCGCTTCGTACTGAACACTACCTTCGGCGTGCTGGGTTTGTTTGACCCTGCATCAGGTCTAGACATCCCGCAGTACGATGAGGACTTCGGCCAGACCCTCGCCGCCTATGGCTGGGAGGACAGCCGCTACTTTGTATTCCCCATCCTCGGCCCATCAACCTTGCGCGATACCCTGGGCCAGGGCTTCTACGGCTACTTCCACCCCGTCAGCTATATGATCCGCGAGCACGACGACTACCGGCCGTTGATTGTAGACGTGGTGCAGGTCAGGGCATCTTTTCTGCCAAGAGATGCGGAGCTTGAGGACGCTTACGACCCCTATGTGCTACTCAGGGATGTGTATCTGCAGAACCGTCGCTTTGAGATATACGACGGCGCGCCTCCGCTGGAGGACTACGAGTCGTTGCTCGAGTAACCCGGGTTTGTATCGCAACCACAGGGACTGCTAGAGCCTGCTCTATTGCGCCTGTGTAGTCATAGCGGCCAGCAGCACCAGCATCACCAGAACCAGCACCGTGACCGCCGCGGCCCATTGCCCCAGCAGTGCTTCGACGCGGGCCAGCGCGCCCTGTAGCCTGGCAAAGCGCGCGCCTGCCCACGCGTCGGGCGGTGCGGCGGCTAGCGGGGGAACCTGGCGGCTGGCCCGCTGCGGGAAGGTGCGAAACCCGGCCTGCAGCCAGTCCAGGGCGAAGGTGATTGCTGCGCCCACAAGGACAGCCACCAGTGCTGCCCACGCGCCTATTGCGCCTTGCAAGCGCCAGCCCAAACCAGCCACCCCCAGCAGTAATGCCAGCATGGGCAGCGCGGCCTGCCGACTGACGCTCGCGAGCAGTAGCAGTGCACCCCGGCTCGCGGCCGCCATAAGCGCAAAGGCTGCGATAACCGTGGAGCTTCCGATGTTTTCCGCAGCGATGGCGACAGCGGGACGCAGGGCATTGTCCGCCGCCTTGGCAAACAGCAGGGCCAGTTCAAAGGCTGCCAGGTCGCCCAGCACCAGGACCACGGCGACCGGTGCGAGGCGCGGTGATTGCGTATTCGCGGCGGCCATCCGCGCCGCCAGCAGGGCGTAGCTGGCTGCGGTGAATCCTGTGACAACGAAGAGAAGTTCCTGCGCCAGCAGCGTTACCGCCAATGCACACTGGGCCAGCAATAGCCACGCGCAGGCGACGCGAGAGACGGCGGGGCCCTGCTGGACCGGCACCAGCACGGCGGCAAACAGGGCTGCCTGCAGGGCAATAACAGCCACAACAGGCGTCGAGGATTGCAGCCCAGTGCCCAGCAGCACCCAGGGCAGTTGCTGGCCGGGCGGAAGCAGCAACGTCGCCGCCGGCAGCAGGGCGA
>JAZBPS010000237.1:0-22406 GCA_036353375.1 Halieaceae bacterium
GCCTGCTGCTGCAAGATGAGCAAGGGCGGAAACTGGTGCACGCGCTGTGCGTGGCCTGCCTGGAAGCGCCGCCGGCGGTGGAAGACTTCGAGCCGCGTTCGCTGTATTTCACGCTGCGCAAGGACATCGTCGACTTTCTGCCCGGCGCCGAGCACGCCGAGGCGATGGCGCGCTTCGTCAAGGCGCTGAAGCGCGCTCGCGCCAGCAGCAGCGACATTATGGACCGCTACAACGATATGCCGTGGCCTACCACGCTGGTCACCGGCCTCGCCATCATTCACCTGCGCAGGCAGGGCATGAAGCTGTCCGACCTCATGGCAGACGCCATGTGCATCTGGCAACCCGCATGGTCGCGCCGCTACCTGCCCGCCAAGCAGTTTGCGCCTGATCGTGTCCTGAAGCGCGCGCTGGACCAGTACGTCAGTGCACGGGACAGGCTGGTGATGCACAACATTCGCCTGGTACATAAACTGGCCTGGGACCACCCGAACCGCAGCATTCCCCAGCGAGATCTGGTGCAGGACGGCATCATTGGCTTGATCCGCGCGGCGGAAAAGTTTGAGTTCAGCCGGGGTTACCGCTTCACCACGTACGCCTACCCCTGGATCAACCAGCATCTGCAGCGGGCCACCGAGAGCAAAGGTAGCCTGATCAACTACCCCGCCCACGTGGTGCAGGAGATCAACCAGTTACACCGCGCGCGCATGGCGCACATCGAGCGCACCGGTCATGATCCGGGCGTGGAAACGCTGTCGCAGGAGACCGGCTTCGAGGCCGACAAGGTCAACGACCTGCGCCGCCTGTCCAATATCACGGTGTCCATTGATCACCCGGAGGCGGACGAAAATGACCTGCGCCACGCGGCCAGCATTCCCGACCCGGACTCCGAACGGGCGGTGGAAGAGACAGAAAAATCCAGCGTGGCGCGCCTGCTCTGGCAACACATCGACAAACTGGAAGAGCGCGAGCAGGCAGTCATCACCGGCCGCTGGGGCCTGGACGGTCGTCCACAACGCACCTTTGCCCAGCTTGCAGACCAACTGCATGTCAGTCGGGAGTGGGTGCGGCAGCTGGAAAAATCAGCCCTGAAAAAGCTGGAGCAGGAGGTGGTGCTCAGCGAAGCGTTTGAAGAGATGCGCGCCTGATCCACCGCAGCGCCTGATCCACCGCAAAAACACGACGCATCCATGACGGCCCGCCCCCTCCAGAGGCGGGCCTTTTTATTAGTAGCGAACCAGACGGAAATACAGCAGCAGCAGGCTGGCGGTGAGCAACGCAATGACACTGATCAGCCAGGTACCGCTGCCATCGCCGATCAGGGGCGACATCAGCGCCGGTCCCAAACCCCCGCCCACCAGACTGGTGAGCCCGTTGTACAACCCCATCGCCGGCGCGAAATTGTCCATGGGGAAAATACGCTGTATCAACGCGTACTCCGTTGCGGCAAACGCAGAGATGCAGAAAACCGCCGCCGTCATGCAGGCAATCACCACCGTCAGATTCTCCACCTTCAAAGCCATATAGATTGCCAGCGCTGCGCCGACAAAACCCAGCCCGGCCACCAGCGACCTCACGTTGAAGCGATCACCCAGGAAGGACCATAGCGCAAGGCCAACCAGGGAAAACGCATAGGGCATCACCACCAGCCAGGTGATCTCTTCATAGGGTATGCCGCGCCGCAGCGTGAAATAGGTCGGCAGCCAGCTGCTGAGGCCGATTGCCAGCAGATTGTTGAGTGTGCCTATGCAAAAAAAGAGCAGCGCAGTGGGTGTGGTCAGCAGCTGGCGCAACAGCTGCCCGGAGCGCTCGCCAGCGGACTCCCGGTCCCGCCCGGCGCGCAGGGCCGCCCTCTCCACTTCGCCGATGCGAGGGTGCCGATCCGGTGTGTCGAAAACGAACGCTGCGATCAGCGGCAGGCTGACCAGGCCACCTGCCGCTGCGAGAAAAAGAAAGCCGGCTCGCCAGCCCAGGCCACCCATCAGCGGCACCAGCAAAAGAGGCGCCAGAAGAATGGCAAGGAAAATTCCGGCGACGACGATGGCGTTGGCGCGGGCGCGTTCCTCCAGCGGGAACCAGGCCTTGGTCGCGGTGGTCATCATCGGGACGTGCACACCTTCACTCAGCCCGAGCAGCATCCGGCTGGCAACCAGCAACATCATCCATTGGCTTACCCAGGCGCCCAGCGCTGTAAACAGCGACCACAGGCAAACGATCAGCATCAGGCTGCGGCGCACACCCAGTCTGGCTGCAAGCGGCGATAGCAGGATATTGGCGAGCCCATAAGCGCCGTAAAACACCCCCATCAACAGCGAGCCATAGTAGCGAGTGTCGGCGTCATCCCAACCGAACTCCCGCGCCATAAGCGGCAGCGCAAAGGTAATGTTGATGCGGTCCATGAAGCCCACAAAGAACGTGACCATGAGTACCACCGCTACCTGCCAGCGGCGCTCAGCCAGGAAGCTCATCGCCACGCGGGGAGCAGATCAGGTAGACGTTGTGTCAGGGTGCCTGTCCGGGTTGTACAGGCGGTTGACGTACTCGCCTAACAGCATTTCCCGACTGGCCGCGGGCAGCTGGTTAAGTATGTTGTTGATCTCCACCATGCTCTCGGGCAATTGACTGCCATCGCCGCCGAGAATGTCGCCGAGGTGGTCCATCACCTCCGGGCCGGAGTTGACGATGAAATCCCGCAACTCCTCGGCCAGCACGAAGCGGTCCTGATCGCGCTGCGCGGCGCGGGTCTGTCGGGCGACCTCAGCGAGGTCGGCGACAAACTCATCCACGGCCCGGGCGTTGTGATAGCCCACGGACAGGTGCAGGTTTTCGCTGGAGTTGGCGAAGCCGAATTGTGGCTGGATGTACCAGCCGCGATGCTTCATCTCTTCGGCAAGGGGGAAGATGTCGAAATCCGTCGCGCGAATCGCGATCATATTAACCCGCGGGTCTCCCATGACCTCCATACCGTCGATGCCGGCTACCGCATCGATAATCTTTTTTGTCGCCTGCTGGCATTCATCCACCAGACGCAGGTAGCCCTCTCGTCCCAGGTAATGGAGGATCGCCCAGCAGGCGGCAACGGGCCCCCCGCTCTTGGTGGATGTGACGCCCGGATTGATCACAGCATAGCCAGTCCAGTTGGCGTAGGAGAAAATCTGGTAGCGGCGTATCGCCCTGTCCTTGTAGAGAACGCAGCTTGCACCTTTGGCCGCATAACCCCATTTGTGGAAATCCATGGACACCTGCGTAACGCCGGGTACCGAGAGGTCAAAATCCGGTATGTCGTATCCCAGCTCCCGGGCGAAAGGCAGGTACATACCGCCCACACAACAGTCGACGTGGAATCTGAGCTGGTGGCGCAGCGCGATCTGCCCAAGGGCTGCCACGGGATCAATGGCGCCGTGTGCATAGGATGGTGCGGACGCCACCATCAGGATGGTGTTGGGCGTAATGGCGGCCTCCATGGCCTCGGGCACGGCGCAGAAGTTGTCATCCACGTCCACCAACACGGCCTTGAGGTCAAAGTAGTGACAGGCCTTGTGAAACGCCGGATGTGCCGTGGTCGGCATCACAATTTCCGGGTGGGTTATCTCGGGGCGCAGGTCGCGATAGTAGTCACGCGTGGTTTTCAGCGACAGCAGGATGCTCTCTGTCCCCCCGGAGGTGAAGGTGCCGGTGGCATCCTCTCCGCCGTTCAGAAGATCCACGGCCATGCCGATCACGTCCTTTTCCAGCTGCATGCAGCTGGGAAAACTGGTGGGGTCCAGCCCGTTCTCCGTCAGATACATGCCGAAAGCATCCTGCAGCAGCTGCTTGGCATCCTCACCGGCGTCGTAGACATAGGCGAACACCCGTCCCTCCCGCCAGGGTACGTCCTGTGCCTTCATACCTTCCAGCGACGCCAGAATGCGGTCGCGCGGCTGTCCTGTGGCGGGAAATTTCATGTTGGTCTCCGGCCCGGCCGGGCTTTGGATCAGCTAGAGTGATGGCTGGCAATATTGTACATTTGTACAAGCTTTGCAAGACGAGCTGTCAGCAGCATGTCCCAGGTCAGCAGCGTAAAAAAGCGGCGCAACAAGGGCGAACAAACGCGCGCATCCATCCTCGATGGTGCATTGGCGGTGATCGCCCGCGAGGGTCTGCGCGGTGTGACGCATCGCTCTGTCGCGGCAGCGGCGGGCGTTCAATTGTCACTGACAACCTATTACTTCAAGGACATAGACAGCCTCATTACCCAGGCCTTTGAACGTTTCTGCCAGCGCAGCCGATCCACCAACGAACAGATCTGGGCGGACCTGTTTGACTACCTCGAGAGCTTTGGCGCCGCGGAGCTTCGCAAGCGACGCGTACGCGAAACGATTTGCGACCACCTGGCCAGGCGCGCTACCGCCATCCTGCTGCAGGGCGTACTGGAGACCCCCGAGGGACTGGCGGTGGAGCAGGCTTTCCTGAGTTGTGTGCCCCGGTCTCGGGAACTGCAACAGCTGGCGGCCGAGCACCGCAACAGCCTGCTGTCGCCGCTGGTGGCGCTGTGTCAACGCTTCAATACCGTAGACCCGGAGATCGATGCCACGCTGCTGCTGGACACCCTCACCCGGCTGGAGTACGACGCCCTGATGCTGCCGCCTTCGGCCATAGACCGCGACGCCATCGAGCGCCTGCTGCGGCGCCAGATCGGCTGGGCCCTGGGCCTGAAGCGCGCCTGAAGCCTCCGTGAAGCGAATTCTCTGGGCCCTCGCCGTCGTTTTGTTGCTGGGAAGCGGGACTGGCTGGTGGGCGCTTACAGCGTCACTACCCGCCGGTGACCACCACACGCTCAGCGGGCTGGTCGCCCCGATAGACCTGCGCTATGACCGCTGGTACCGACCCCACCTGCAGGCAAAGAATTTCAATGATGCTCTCGCAGCGCAGGGCTGGCTGCACGCCCGCCACAGACTGTGGCAGATGGAGATGCTGCGACGTGCCGGTCGCGGGCGCCTCGCGGAAGTGCTCGGGGCTGGCGCGCTGGACACCGACCGGCAGCTGTGGCGCTTTGGCGTGCCGCAACTGGGTCAACGCTTTACCGATGCAGCGACAGCGGATGCGCGCGCACAGATCGCCGCCTATGTCAGCGGCGTGAATGATGCAATAGAGAGCTATCGCGTTCTACCGCCGGAATTCCTGCTGCTGCAATTCAAACCAACCCCGTGGACGGTAGAGGATGTGTACAGCCTTAGCGCCCTGCTCGCCTTCCAGAGCGCCGGTAACGCGCCGCAGGAATTGCTGCGCCTGGCACTGGCACAGCGACTGCCCGCGGCCCAGGCGGCCCTGTTTGATGCAGACCCCAGTGCGTTACCCGGCTACCCGTTCATCCTGCCAGGGTCTCCGGCCCGCGGCGTGCACACCGACGCCGGCAAACCGCCTGCTGCCGGCGTGCTGGCCTTTGATGCCAGCAACCTGGGCGCCGTGGTCGACCCGGTTGACCCACAGCTGCGACCACAGATGCCGCGCCTCGCCCTGGGCAGCAACAGCTGGGCCGTCGCCCCGGCCCGCAGCGCCAGCGGCAAGGCCCTGTTCGCCTTCGATTCCCACGATACCCTGGGGCTGCCCAACCTGTTCTACGAAGTCCATATGACCATCGGCGAGCGCGAGCTGCACGGGTGGTCGGTGCCAGGCCTGCCCGGGGTGATCAATGGCTACAATGAATCCATCGCCTGGGGGCTCACCAATATCGGCGACAGCCAGGACCTGTATATAGAGTCCCGCGGCGAGCAGCCCGACAGTTTTGTGGAGGACGGCGCAAGCTATCCGGCGCGTGTTGAGCGCGTCACGGTGCCGGTGCGGGGCAGGGAAGACGAGGTCTTTACGATACTGCACAGCCGCAACGGCCCACTCATCCACGACGATCCACCCATCAGCCTGGCATGGACCGCGCTGAAGGCGCCCTCACCTCGCGGCGACGCCCTGCTGGCGCTGAACCAGGCGCAAAGCTGGGAAGATTTCAACGCCTGCCTGGATGGCCACGTGGCGCCGGTGCTGAACGCGATCTACGCCGACCGGGACGGCAACATCGGCTTCCGCACGCTGGGGCGTCTGCCCTTGCGGGCCAGGGGCAACGGCCAGCAACCCCTGCCCGCCAGCGCCGGCAACCGCTGGCAAGGACTGGTACCCAGCGCGGATATGCCGCGCCTGCTGAATCCCGCCCAGGGCTATCTGGCCGCGGCCAACGCCCGGGTCAACGCCCCAGGCAGCTATCCGCTGGTTGCTGCCGATAACGCGCCGGGCTACCGGATGCGTCGCATAAAGTCGGTCCTGTCCGCCAACAGTCACGTCACCCTCGCGGATATGCAGTCCCTGCAAACAGACTGGCAGGACACACAAGCGGCGCTGCTGCTGCCGCATTTGCTGAAAGCCCTGCCCAGGCAGCCCGCGCTGCAGCAGGCCACTGCCCTGCTGCAGCGCTGGGCGCAAAACCCGCAAGCCACGCCGGACAGCGCCGCGGCCCTACTGTTCCAGCAGTGGTACCTGACCCTGTCAGCGGCATTGCTCGAACCCCGACTTGGACCCACCCTGTACGCACGCCTGCAGCGCCACAACTACATGCTCAACGCTGCCGTTGACACGCTGGTGGCGAGCGGCCAGCACGCAGACTGGTGGCCCGACAGCCGATCAGCCGTGCTGGCGCAAAGCCTTGAGAAAGCCGTGGCAGCGCTTACAGCGCGCCATGGACCAGCGCAGGGTTGGCGCCTGGATGCAGCGCAACGCATCGGCCTGCGCCATGAACTGGGCCGGGAGCTACCGGCGCTGGCAGGGTTTTTTGACGTGGCAGCGCAGCCCTGGGGTGGCAGCCCGGCCACGGTGGGGCGCGCCAGTTACCTCTATGCACACCCCTTTGTCGTACGCAAGGCGGCCACCGTTCGCAGCGTGGGTGAGATGGGATCGCCGCCGCAGTTTCGCGCGGTGATACCGGGCGGCCAGTCGGGTCACCCGTTAAGTCCACATTACCGCGACCAGATGCCCGCCTGGCTGGCAGGTGAATTGCTGGAAACAACGCCGCCCGCGCACGGGGAAACGATACGGCTTTTACCGGCCGCCTCTCCCGGGAGCTGATGCCGGTTGCGGCGCCGCGGGGGCATCCAGCGACAGCAGGCCGCTTCGCAGCAGCGAAGCCACCTTGTCGAAAGCATCCAGCGCGTGCTGCACGCTATCAACCCTGACCTTGTTGTCAGTGCTGTGGATACGGAAGCCGCCCTCTGCGGCCGCCCGGCGCGGCACGAAGTACAGCCGCGGGCCGCGGTACTGGAGATTGTCCAGGTTGTGCAGGCCCAACAGCAGGGCCCGGCGATAGCGCGCACTGCGCTCGGTATCACCCCTCAGCACGGCGAGCTCGTAGGCGTATGCGACGCCCTCGGTATACACCCCGTCCGAGCTGGCGTGGGGCGATCCATACTGGGGCGTAGCCGGGTTGTAGAAGCGACCCAGGTGCTCCGGTCGATCACCGGCGGATTGCTGCTGTATCTCCAGCAAACGATCGGTCATGACGAAGACAGCATCGGCGTAGCGCACATCTCCCTGCAGTCGGAACAGCGCAGACAGCGACTGCGCATGCCAGGGCACATAGGCGGGGTAATAGTGCTGATCGATCTGCTCGACGTAGCGCTCAAGGTAATACTCCTGGGCGCGCACAGCGGCCGCGAGCACGCGCTGATCGCCGGTCGCCTCAACGTATTCAAACAACGCCAGCAGCGCCTCCCCCGAGTAGAAGGCCATCAGGCGGTCTTCGCTGTAAACGTAATCCGGGGCCCGGTACCAGGCCTGCAGGCGGCCATCCGGCTGCTGCAGGGAGAGGATGCCGTTCACCAGGCGGCGAGCCTCCGCCCGATACTGCTCGAACAACGGGCTGTGTACGAGGGTGCGCAGCAGCATGGCATTGGCACCCAGCTTTGACTTGTTGCGGAACCAGACATAGCCCTCGTCCCCCGCCTCGCGATACCACTGGGTAAGCACGAATCGCAGGTTGCGACGGTGCAGCGCCAACCAGTCATTGTCCCGGTGTGCAAGCTGGGCCAGCCCCCTGGAGGACATCAGCTGACGGATCATATTGTTTTTGCCCGGCGGGAATTCATCCCGGCTGGGGTAGTAGAGGTAGCGAAACTCGCCGCTATCCGCCAGCGCGCGCGACAGCCAATCCAGCGCCATTGCATGCAGACGCTCAAATCGCTGCGGCGTCATCACGGAATCGAACCGGGGGGTGCTGCCTTTGTAATACTGCGTGATATCACCGCCACCATAGGCCCGGGCCAGGTGCCGGCTCTCGAAGAAGAACACGCCGGGCGTCGCATCGACGGGCGTCGCATCGCCGGGCTCGATGCGCTCCAGGCGGGACTGCAGCTTCCGCAGCAGCTTGGCGGGACGCACGTTGGTCTCTATCGCCCAACTCGGGTAGTAGCTGACAGACCGCTGCCCACGCATGGCAACACCGTGCAGCCCGTGGCGATAGGCCTCGGCATCCCAGGCCTGGTCTGGCCCGAGGATATGCAGGTGCACATCCAGCCCGTGGCCGCTGACCGGGCGCCTGCTTTCAACCACCTTGCGCGTCGCACTATAGACCGTACTGGCAAGGTTCTCTCCCTGTGCCCACCAGGAGGCAAGCTTGCGTCCATCCTGCCACAGGACGACGTAAACGCGGTTTTGCATAGCGTCAAACGCAGGCTCCACCACCGCCCGCTCAATGCCATGGCGGTCATCATTGATGGCCCGGTCCGCGACATCGAACAATCGTTGCACCGCACCGTCGTCAAGTTCGGGAATGACGTGATCCGGCCCCTGAAAGGGGCTGCTCACGTCGTTAGCGGCCGGTTCACAGGCTGTCAGCAGCAGAAGCAGGCCCAGCGCACCCCCGGCGCTGATAACGCAAGCCTTTGATTGGTTTGATTTTTTTCTCATTGCTCGCAAGCTACGGCAGTCTCGTTCACATTTATGTGAAATAATTATTACAAAAACATGAAAACGATTGATGATACCCATACTCCGGGGTTATATTGCGTCTCAAGTCCTGTTTCAGGGCGACTTGCAACGTTATTGCAATGTAGCTGTCATGTAGTGCGGCGCGGTTTCAAGGCGTCGTCGGTGGCAGCCGCGACACCTCCGGTGCGCCCGCATAGCGCCCCCAAAACGCCGAGGCTAGCGTGCAAGTCGAGGCCATTGTCGGAAAAAGCGTTCCCGCAGACTCCGGAGCACAGTGGCAGACAGGCGCGGGGCCGCGCCGATCAGCGGTAACCCTTGTACTCGTTGTGATAACGAATTGGGAGATCATTATGAACAAGAAAACCAGTAAAGTGTCCCTGGCCCTCGCGGCCGTTCTCGCGCCAGCAATGGCATTCTCCAGCCCCGCCTCTGCCGACACCGTGCGCGACTGCGTTATGGAAGGCACCGTGCAGTGGCAGGAGAACAGCAGCGACAACGTCTACGTTGCCTTCGACTCCGCCAAGCCGGCGGACAAAGATGCATCATGCCGTATTCGCAAGCGCGAAAAACTGCAGTTCAAGGCGCCTCGCGAAGACGCCCTGAATGAAATGACGCCAGGTACCCGGGTCAAGTACCGCTACACCGAAGACTCGAAGAAAGGCGCTACCTGGAAGCTGCAGAACGTTTCCAGTTAACCGGTTGTTGCGGGGAGCGGGAGAACCGCTCCCCGCCTGTTTCAGGCAGCAGACGCCGGCGTGGCCCAGGCTTGAGCCTGCCTTCAACCGGAGGACGCCAGTGCGCGTTCGACGCCTTCCAGCACAGCTTCCAGTCCCTGACAGTCCTGCCGGGCGAGGAGGCCTTCCGACAGGCTACGGGCATGTTCCCGCACCCCCTCATCTGCACACTGCTCCATTACCGACGTAACAGCGTCCTCTGTCGCAACATTTCGCTGCACCAGCCGGGCAACACCGAGGTCGCGCAGTGCACGGCCGATCAACTGTTTTTCCAGATCCACGGGCAGGCAGAGTTGCGGCCGGCCGCAGAGCAGCCCGTCGACGGCGGCGCCCTCACTGCCGTGGTGTATATACAGCACGTTGCGTAGCAACGCCTGGCGCAGGTCGACCAGACCGTCGTGCACGATAATACCCTCTCCCGCGAGGCGCCTGGCCACAGCACGGTTGAAGTCGCGCAGGCTTGCCTCAACCAGAACCCCCTGCCGCGCCAGCGCCAGCAAAAGCTCCATGGCGGGTTTGTGGCGGGCCGACAAATACGCAAAAACGGGTGTTCGCTCCCGCTGAGGGGGCAGCGGCAGCGGCCCATCAGTCACCGGCCGGTAGGGTTCGGGCAGGCGCAGCCGCCCATGGTCGCGGTAGGGGTCCAGTTCGGACAGGCCGAAACAGAAACTGTTTTCCTCCGGGTGTATCGCCGGAAGCGCAGCCAGTGAGGGCCGGCCCTGTCTCTCCAGCCAGCGGTTGGCGTTCAGCAAAAGCTGTGCCTCCGGCATCGCTGCCGAGGCCTCGGGGTTGAGCGTCGGGAACTCAGGCATACCGCCAGGCGGCAGGCAGAACGGCACGCCGATGCACAACAACGGCCAGCGATCGCGGGCTGCCAGACACAGCATTGGCGCGTAATCCGCAATCACCGCGTCTGGCGCGAGGCTGTCCAGCAGACTGTCCCAGCTGTCGGTGAGCGGGTGTAACACCGCGGGGTCTGCAAACCCGTTTTGCGCCATGATATCGGCAAAACTGCGCGTGGGCTGGCGCTTGAGCAGGCGTCCGCGCCAAACCGGCCCCTGCAAAATGCGATGCCCGCGGGCGCGCTCCACCCGTCGCGCTGCGATCAGGTCGGGCACTGCAAGCACAGGCTGGTGCCCGCGTGCAGCCAGCCCATCCGCCAGTGCCAGCAGTTTGCGCGCGTGACCCGCGCCCCCGCCCCACTGGCTTGCAAGGAGTATGGTAGCCATGGGCAGAGTCTGCCCTATCCGCGGTGTGCGCGCACCCGGTGTCGTTGCTAGCGCAGCAGCGCCAGTACCACCAGCAGGTGCGCGGGCATAACACCCAGGGTCAGCCGTGTGCGCAGGCGCAGATACCAGCCGGTGCAGTCACCCCGATCGCGCTCGTAGGTGAGCAGCGCCAACTGCCCCAGCGCCAGTATTATCACCGCCGCCAACGGCTGCGCCAGCAGGGCGCAAGCCGCGGCGAAAAGTGCAACGAGGTTGCTGAGCAGAAGACGGCGGTGTTTTTCCGGGCGCGGCTGGCTGACCGCATAACCCCACAGGGTGCCACCGAGAAAGGCGAGAATAACCGTCGCGTAGACGATAAAGCCCTGCAGTGCGTGCTGCGCACCCGGCAGCGCCAGCAGCAGGTACAGGGCAGCCGCATAAAAAGGCAGCAACCCGGCGTAGCCGAGTGCTGCCATCAATGCTGCGGTTTTCACTACGGGAGGCCGACAGCCTGGGGCGGCCGCGCCGTGGCGCGGCGCGTCAGATGAAGAAGTCCTGGTTCTCGGCGCCCAGCAATACCGCGCCGAGATTGCGCGCAAACGGCGTCGGGTTATTGGCGACGTGGGCGCGGGCCGTGTGGATATCCAGGAACCGCTGCTGGATTTCACTGCCGAGGAACACGCTACTACCCCCGGCCGAGCTGAACAGGCTGTCGATAACGCCCATGCAGCGCTCAATGACACGGGAAGCCTGCAGGCGATAGCGCGCGCGGGATTCAATGGATACCGCCTCTCCCGCCCGCACCGCGTCCATCATGACGTCAAAGTTGCGGTACAACACCGCCTCCATCTCGTCCAGCTCCACCTCGGCAGCGGCCACGCGCTCCGTGGTGGATACGTCACCCGCCAGCTTGGTGGGGTCTCCGCTGGCCTTGCCCTGCACCATCTCGCGGTACAGCCGCAACCCGTCGCGCGCAGCACCGATGGCGGGCGTTGACACCACCCGGATGAAAGTCTGCGCCCAGGGCAAGCGGTATACCGGTGCCGTGTTTTCGTCGACACCGGGATTGGTCCCGGCAAAGCCGTCCGTCTGCTTGTGCGTGCGATAGTCGGGCACAAACGCATTCTCCACAACGATGTCGTTGGAGCCGGTGCCCTGCAGGCCCATGGAAAACCACGTATCTTCAATACGGTAATCCGTATTGGGCACCAGGAAGGTACGATAGCCTTCGCCGGGCACAATCGCGCCCAGCAGCACCCAGCTGCAATGGTTGCAGCCGGAACTCCAGCCCCAGCGGCCACTCAGTCGGAAACCGCCGTCCACGACCTCCACCTTGCCCAGTGGCGCGTAGGAAGAAGACACTCGCGTGTGGATGTCCTCACCCCAGACGTCCTGCTGGGCGCGCTTGTCCATCAGCGCCAGCTGGAATGCGTGCACGGCCACAATACCGCTGGCCCACGCAGTGGACATGCAGCCCTCGGCGATGGCCAGCTGCATACGGAAAAAGTCCTGCGGGTCCAGCTCGTAGCCGCCAAATGCCTCGGGCTGCATGGCCAGGAAAAATCCGGCCTCCTTCAGCTCTTCGATGCTTTCGGCGGGAACGCGGCGCAGTTCGCGCGCCTGTGCCGCGCGCTCGCGCAAGGTCGGCTGCATGGCCACGATGCGCTCCAGGATTTCGCTGGCAATCAGGGACTTCTTGTCGCTAAGGTTCTTGTCATTAATGTTTTCAGCAGCGGTCATAAGCAGATCCTCCTTTTGCTATCGAAACTTACGTCATCCCCGTTCACCCGGTTTTAGCCCAAATAAGGTAAATGCACCCCCCTAACGTCGCATTTTTCATCGCTGTCGCACTCTTGTTCACCCTTTTGGGGTGCAGCGACAGCGGCCAATGGGGCAGCGCCCCGCTGGATAACTACCTGTCTCGCCTGGCGCGCAGTCTGGAGACAGACTTGCCGTCGCAGCCACTCACCCGGCCAATCCTGCCACGCGCCCGCAACCTGCGACTGCCCATGCAGCCGGGGTCCATCGACTTGCTGGACATGCTGGCCC
Organism: Halieaceae bacterium; assembly: GCA_036353375.1. Taxonomy (GTDB): domain Bacteria; phylum Pseudomonadota; class Gammaproteobacteria; order Pseudomonadales; family Halieaceae; genus JANQIO01. Next base: position 12,935 of record JAZBPS010000237.1, read on the forward strand.
TGCGGGACTGTGAACTGGACACCACGCTGGGCCGGTCCAACAGCAGCCTCGGCAAGATGGCGACCGCCTCCCAGCGTTTACTGCTGGAGCTTGAGTTTTTGCACCTGCTGCCAGCATGCATTAAAAGCCTCGACCCCGCCGACGACCGTCAGTTGATAGCCGACCTGCAGGCGGCAGAACGCAGCAAGCAGCAACAACTGCCCGCCCGCATCTGGAACGCGACGCTGGGCGGCCCCGAATTTCGCCGCTTCTGGCAGGGTGAGACCCGGCTGGGCGACTACCCGGATGCCACAGGCGGCGAGGTTCCCATCGCCCTCGCCCGACTCGCGCAGCTCGCTACAGGCTGGCTCGAGGGCGACTACATGCTGGGCCACGCGGAGCTGGAACCGCTGCTGGACCAGGTGCGCCGGGGAGACGGCGGGCAGCTGTTGCAGGCGCTGTCTGCCCAGCAGGGCGCGCTGGCCAGCGCCACCCCCGCACTGACGTTGCGGCGCAGCGAGACTCCCCTGTGCTTCGGCGGCACACCCTCACCCCAGGGCAAAATCCTGGATACCGTGGTGCGAAAATTCTTCATCGGCGAGGTGCAGCCCTGGTCGGTACGACTGGAGCAGCGCCGCCAGCAGTTGCTGCCGCCCGTTCTCGCGCTGGAGGCCCAGCTGCTGGCGGTGGCACCCGAGAGCTACCGCGACTGGCGCGAGCAACGGGACAGGCTGCTGGCCTCCGCCAGAAACGCACCCAAAACCCATGCCTTGCAGGTTGCACAGCTGCTGGAAAGCTGCGGCCTGCGGCCCGGTGTGAACGCTGCCATTTCACCCTGAGCAGGGTTACACTCAGACAGCTGTAAAGCGGCAGCACAACAACAATAATCAACTCTGTCCAGGAGCTCTTCATGCCTCTCAACGTTGCGGTCTGGGGCACGGGTAATGTGGGTAGGCCCGCAATCCGCGCCGTACTTTCCCATCAGGATCTGGCGTTAACCGATGTCATTGTCGCCAACCCCGACAAGGTCGGCCGCGATGCCGGCGCTATCGCCGGTGTCGCGGACACCGGCGTCATTGCGACCGACGACTGGCAGTCAGTGCTGGCAAGACGCCCCGATGCAGTCATCTACGCGGCCAACGCGGATACGCGCCCGGAGGAAGCGCAGGCGGACTTGCTGGCCTGCCTGCGGGCCGGTCGCAACGTGGTGGCCACTGGTTTTTATGCCTTCCTGCACCCCGGTTCCACCGCGGAAGAGGTGCTGGCACCAGTGCAGGACGCCTGCCGCGAGGGCGGCGCATCCCTGTTCGTCTCCGGCATCGATCCGGGCTGGGCGATGGACATGCTGCCGGTTGTAGCCAGCGGTGCCGTCGCCAACATCCGCGAGATTCGCAGCCGGGAAATTTTCAACTACGCGTTGTACGACGCCCCGGAGGTCGTGCGCGATGTCATCGGCTTCGGGCAATCCATGGACCAGTTGCCCATCATGCTGCACGACTTCGCGATCGAAATGGTCTGGGGGCCCATGGTACGGCTGGTGGGCGAGGCGCTGGGCAAACCTGTTGAGCGCCTGGAAACCCATGTGGAGCGCCGGCCGCTGGCGCAAACCGTCGAGGTTGCCGGCATGGGACGTTTTGAACAGGGTACCCAGGGGGCGTTTCGCTTCGAGCTGCGCGGCTACACGGCCGGCGCGGCGACCGCTGAGTATGTTCTGGAGCACATCACCCGCATCGATGACGCCTGTGCGCCGGACTGGCCCTACCCACCCAACCCGGGTGGTTGTCACCAGGTCATTATCACCGGCGACCCGGTGCTGACAGTCAGCGCGCATGGGCATGACCAGCATGAAGACGGCGCCGCCGCCGGCGGCAACGCCAGCGCCGCGGCTTACGTGGTGAACGCGATTCCCGCGGTTTGCGCAGCACCACCCGGTATTGTCACGATGCTGGATTTACCGCCGGTGCGCGGCAGCCGCCAGCTGGCGGCGCACCCGACTCAGTGACCGGCGGCCACATCAAACACAACCTTGATCGCACCGCCGCGGCGGTCCCGGGCAACAGCAAAGGCCTCGGTCACAGCGTCCAGCGGAAAGCGGTGTGTTACCAGTGCCTCGGCCACCTCAGGCTTCGCCTGTAACAGGCGGGCGGCCTCCTCAAAATTGCGCCGCGGGCTGCGGCAACTGTAGGTGCTGGCGGGCAACAGCTCGACTTCCTTCATGCAGAACTCGGGGCCCAGTCCGGTCTTCTCCCAGAAGCTGCCCAGCAGTCCCAGCCGACCCAGTGGCTTCAGCCGACGCACTGCTTCCGCCAGGCTGTCCTCACTGCCGACCGCGTCAATCACCAGGTCGTAGCCCTCCCCTGCCTCAAGGCCGGCACCCAGACCCAGTGCGGCAGCCTGCTGGTGTGGATAGCGGGCGGAGATATCGCAGGACATCCCGCGTCCAGCCAGCGCCGCCACCGCTGCCAGGCCGATGGGACCCGCGCCCAGCACAAGCACCCGGTCGCGGGGGTCAAGTCGGCAGCGGTCCAGACCGTGAAAGGCCACCGCCAGCGGCTCAACAAGGGCGGCAGTGGCAATATCCAGCCCCGTGGGCAGGCGCACGAGGTTGGCCGCAGGGGCGCGCACGTACTCCGCCATGCCCCCGTCACTCATGACACCCATCAGGTGAAAGCCCTGTTCGCAGTGGTTGTAAAGTCCCTCGTCGCAGTGTCCGCAGATCCCGCAGCCCAGGGTAGGCTCCACAGCCACGGCGGTACCGTCTTCAGCGATACCGGCAAATTCATGGCCGATGGTGTGTCGTCCCAACCAGCCCGCGTCCAGCATATGTAAATCCGAGCCACAGATGGATGCGGAGACCACCTTGACCAGCACCCCGTCCCCGTCCGGCCTGGGGACATCCACCAGCACCGGTTCTCCCGCGGGTGCACGAACCGCCTTCATCGCTGCACGCCCTGCCAGATCGCCGCGGCAATCTCCCGGCGCAGGTCTCGCGGGTCCACCACCCGATCGAAGGCCATCGCGTCCGCCGGCACCCAGGCCCCGGACTGGTTCGCCGCCATCTGCTGGGCGGTGGCCGCATCGGCCCGCGCCGCCTCCGCCCCGCCGATCACCGGAATGCCCGCCAGGGTAACGCCGGGCAGCGCCAGGCTGATCACCTGCCTGTCCCAGGGATTCATGCCCATAACCGAGGACCCGAAGCCGAAGGCCTTGCGCAGGGTGACCACCAGCTTGCGACCGGCGTAGCGGCGCTGGGCAGCAAACATGCGTGCGGCTTCCCGCAGCACGCCCGAACGCTCCGCCGCGGGGCCCGGCATGACGCCCGGGTTGTCCACCAGCGACAACAACGGCAGGCCGAACCGCGACCCCATCTCCAGAAAATGCGTGGCCTTGCGTGCCGCATCCGCGGTGATCGCACCCGCCAGCACGCTGGGCTGGTTTGCCATGACCAGACAGGACATGCCGTCAATGCGCGCCAGGCCAACCACGAGGCTGGTGCCGAAACCCGGCTGCAGCTCGAAAAAGGAGCGGGCGTCCACCAGCCGTTCAATCACCTTGTGCACATCGTAGGCACGATCTACCGCCACGGGAATGATCTCCAGCATGTCCTCGCGGTCGGAGACCGTTTCTGGCGGGTCGAACAACGGCAGGGGTTGGCCTGCAGCGGAAGGCAACATGGATAAGAGATAACGCGCCTGGTCAAAGGCGGCGGTTTCTGACTCTGCCAGCTGGTGGGCGACGCCACTGGCACGAACATGCACATCACTGCCACCCAGCTCGGTAGCATCAACCTGCTGACCGGTGGCCGCTTGCACCAGCGGCGGCCCGGCACTGAACAGCGCGGCATCCCGGGTCATGATCAACACATCGGCGAACATCCCGCAGAGGGCGCCGTGTCCCGCCGAGTTGCCCAGTACCAGACAGATGACGGGAACCTTGCCCTGAACATCCGCCAGCAGCTGCAAATCGGACGGTGCTACCGGATACCGCTCGCCGGTATTGCCCGCGCGCTCACCGGCGCCCTCCAGCATCATCACCAAGGGCAGGGACAGCTCGCCTGCCAACCGCACCAGTCGGGCTCGCTTGGCCGCGTTGACATGACCGATGCTGCCACCCAGCACGGTAAAGTCTTCCACCAGCAGCACGATGTCCTTGCCGTTCACTTTTGCGGTCCCGCCCACGAGGCCGTCCGCCGGCACAGACTCACCGGTGCCGGGGTGCTGGCCGCCGGCGAGTGCGCCGATCTCGGCAAAACTGTGGGGGTCACAGAACGCATCGACGCGTTCCCGGGCCGTGAGGCGACCGCGCTGGTGCTGTCTTTCGATACGCGCCTCACCGCCCATAGCGGTGCCGCGAGCCGTGCGGGTATCCAGTTCTGCCAGAAGTGCCTGCCAGTCTTCGTATCCTGCCGCCACGGTTCGACCTCCCTTCGCAAAAACGCGAACATAGCCCGCCCGACCCGGGCTGGCAATTGCCGCGGGAAATGGGTGTCGTCAGAACGGACGTCAGGAAATCATGTTGGACCGGGCAGCCCGTATCGGCGCCCCCCGGTCCGTATCACGGCGTACTAACGGGGCTGCCGGGGAGACAGCCCGCGCGGGGTCAGGACTGGGCGTCCAGGTGCCACTGCTCGAAGTTGGCCCAGTAATCCTTTTCGGCGGCGGCAATCACCTGCAGGGCTTCGGCGCGGTCGTAAACAAAATCGACCTTGATATCCAGCTCCTTGCCCGGCTCCATCTTGTAGGTCAGGAAGTAGTGTTGCAGGCGCTCGATCTTGATGGGTGGCAAATCACCGATATCCTTCACGTCACCCCAGATATTGTCGCCTTCCAGCACTGCGATGATCTTGTCGTCCGCTTCACCGCCGTCAATCATCTGGATGCCGCCCACCACGCGGGCGCTCAGGAGGATGTCGCCGCGGGTGATTGCCCGCTCAGAATAGACGCAGATATCCAGCGGGTCATTGTCCGCCACGTCCACTTCAGGGCAGCGCTTGGCAACCTCGGTGTCGCAGTAGGTGCGGGGAATGAAGCCATACAGCGCAGGCGGGCTGGAAGTGGTGCGCTGGGGGCGATCCACCATCATGAAGCCGGAGAACTTGTCCAGTTCATACTTCACGGTATCCGTAGGGGTCATTTCCACAAATACGTTGACGATATCCTCAGGGGCGTCTTCGGGACGGATGCGCAGACCGTGCCAGGGGTGCCGGCGCCAACGGTTGAAATCTCTGTTGCTGTACATACTCACTCCTTGCGGGGGAACTTTCGGGCGCGCGCATTGTACGGCATAGGCACTGCAAAAGTCTCTGCCGACTCACCCAAAAACCCGGGCACCCACAAAGCACACAGCCATAACAACCAGCAACCCGAACAGGAGTGATTCCAGTAACCGCTGCCCCAGGCCGAGCTTGAACGCTCTTACCTCGTCGGCGATGGCATCCAGTTCCCGCTGGTAAACGGGCTGCGCAACGCAGTGGCTGGCATCCTCCAGCAGTGCCCTCGCATCCTCCAGATGACGGTCAAACACCACATACAGATGGGATGGCACGGCCCCGGCGTGGGGGATATCCTCCAGGTGCACGGGTATGCCACAGCCCTGCAGCAAGGCCGCTTTTTCCAGCAGCAGGGCGCGATCCGTGGATACCAGCAGCAGTTTCATCGCGCCGCTCCCGGCGACCGCGCAGGCGCAGGTATCGCCGCAGCGTAAGGCTCACTCGCCGTTCGCAGCATCAATGGCGCGGGCCAGGGCGAAGTCACGCTCACTCAAGCCACCCGCATCGTGGGTGGTAAGCTCGATGACTACCCGATTGTAGACATTGCGCCACTCCGGGTGGTGGTCGGCCTTCTCGGCCAGTAGCGCTACCGAACTCATAAACCCGAAGGCCTCGACAAAGCTTGAGAAGCTGAATTCCCGCCGAATACGATCGCCGTCCCGTTCCCACGCGGGCACGTCGGCGAGGGCTGAGCGAATTTCAGATTCTTCCAGGGGATGTACCACAATCACACTCTCCTTTGGTCGAAGTTATTGAGCTGGTTAGTGCAGCATCTCTGCTACAGTTTTACAACATAACAACAACGGAGCCACACCCATGGACAGTGACGCCCCCCGCCGGCTGGCCTTGCAATACGCCCAATTCATCGACGACCGCAGTTTCGAGCGCCTGGCGGAGATCATGACCGCCGATGTGCAGATAACCGCGGATGCCTTCCACTGTGACGGCCTTGAAGCGTTCGTGGAGCAGGTCGGCCTGCTGCACCACTACCAGTCAACCATGCACCTGGTGGCAAACCAGTTCGGGCACTGGGAGGAAGGTGTGTACGAGGGTGAAACCTATTGCATCGCCAACCACGTTTACGAGGTGGAGGGCGTGGGCTGGAAATGGGAGGTGGGTATCCGCTACCGGGACCGGATTATTCTGCAGGATGGCGTGGCGCTTTACTCACACCGCCACCTGAACGTGCTGTGGGAGCAGGACCAGCCGCTGCTGGCGCCCGGTGCCCGGCATGGCCAGCGCCAGATCAGCCACGGCGAGTCCGCGGGCTAGCGGCGCTCCTAACTACAGGCTAGCGGCGCTCTCTACCTATAGGCTAGCGGCGCCCGGAGCGCTGCCCGGGCCGGGTCTTGCGAGCCTGTGCACGCCGTCAGCGCGCACATGGAAATCAAAGGAAAAACCCGGATAGCAGTAACCCCGCCATAACCGTGTCCACGGCAATCCCGGGGACGCTCTCTTTCAGCGTGCTGCCGTCGGCGAACATGGAGTAAAAGCGCGCCAGCAGCCCGAAGAACCAGGCCGTACCGAGGGTCATGTACACCGGCGGCGTGTGCAGCGCCAGCGCCATCAGGGAGCCGCCTATATGCAGGCCGCCGAATACCGTGCGCGCCTCGCTCATGGCAACATTGCTGTTGAGCGCTATCTGCATGCCTTCCGTGAAGGCGCGTGGTTTAAAGAAACCCACCAGCCCGATGATAAGCATCAGCCCTGCACCGATGCGCGGCAGCCACTCTATAAGCATTCCCGATCCTCGCCTATCCTGCTGAATCCGCAGTGAGCCTACATTATCGGGTGTGGCTGAACCAATAACAAAAGGAGACAGGCATGTTGTTGCAAGACAAGGTGGTAGTGGTATCAGGTATTGGACCGGGCCTGGGTAGCGAGCTGGCCATGGAGGCCGCCAAGCAGGGCGCGAAGCTGGTGATCGCCGCACGCACGGCATCCAAGCTGGACGGCAGCGAGAAAGACATTCGCGATGCCGGCCTCGATAATCCCGTTCTCAAGGTGCCCACGGATATCAGCGACGCGCAGCAGTGCAAGGCCCTGATTGACGCCGCGGTGTCTAAATACGGTCGCGTGGACGCCCTCATCAACTCCGCCTACAACCCCGGCAGCTTCGAACCCATCGAATCTGCAAACATGGACCGCTGGCGCGAAGCGATGGACGTCAATCTGTACGGCACCATGCAGCTGACCCAGGCAGCCATTCCGGTAATGAAAGACCAGGGTGGCGGCGCTATCGTCATGATCAACACCATGGTCACGCGCAAACCACTGGCAACCCAGGCGGGATACGCGGCGTCCAAGGCGGCCCTGGCCAGCGCCACGGCGCACCTGGCAACGGAGCTGGGCGGCTACGGTATTCGCGTCAATTCGGCGTTCATGGGCTGGATGTGGGGCCCGCCCGTGGAGTCCTACATGGAAATGATGAAAGACGTGCACCCCGAGGGCGCGGCGGGCATGAAGCGCGAAGTGGAGAAGAGCATTCCGCTGGGCGAAATACCGGATGACGCCGACTGTGCCAAGGTCGCCATCTTCCTGGCCTCAGATTATGCCTGCGCCATGACCGGTGCCCAGCTTGACGTCAACGGCGGCGAGTACATGCCCCACTGACGACCCTGCGAGCCAGCGTCTGCAACAGGCGCTGCTGCCCCGCCCACCGATTGGGTGGCGGGGCGCTACTTGGCCTGGGCCTTGTAGGCGCGAACCTCGGCGTTGAACGCATCGGCCAGGCGCTCCATGGTTTCCACGGCACCATTGTGCGCGTCGTTCCGGGCCGACCGCAGCGCGTCGGATTCTTCCTGCCCGGCGGCCGTTTCCTCCGCCACCAGGCATGCCAGATAGGCTTCTGCCGCTTCCATATAGGCCTTCACCGCCTGCTGCCCCTCAACCATTTCCGCCAGGCTGGCCGTAGTGCCATCCGGCAGTACAGGTGACTCGGGCACGTCGCAGTTGGCGAACACAGCGGGTGCCGCAAGCGACACGGCAAGAAACATCGGGGTAAGCGCGAACTTCATCAGTTTTCTCCGGCTGCCGGCACCTCGTGGCACGGCGTCATTGGTGTCGGGAGAAGATAACATCGCGGCGTCCTGCACCGCGAACGGGCGCCAGCGAAAACCGCTTACAGGTTTACCCAGCTGCTGAGCGAGCGCAAACGAAACTCGGTGCCCTGGTAGTCCATGACGACGCCGCCCTCGAGAATCTCAACCAGCGTCAGCCCGGGAGCAACACGCTGTCCTTCCGCATAGCGCTTTCTATTCAATATCACGCTGCGCTGCCGGGGGTCAGTGGCCCAGCGGTGTTCCTGGTAATAGATGCTGGGAATCTCGTCTTTTATCGATTGCCGCAGTGTTGAAAGCAGCGGCACCGTGGACTCCACCACAACAGCGGCCTCCTGCTCGCGCTGGCGCGCCAGCTCTGCCTCGGCCAGCCTTGCCAGTGCTTCAATATCGAGGGATTCCTCCTCCGCGCTTGTCGCGTCCCGGCTCGCGTTGCCGGCGCGCTGGTCAACGGCGCTGTTCGACCGCGCCGGCGGCTGCGCGGTTGTCTCCGCTGCCGGCTCGTCGGCAACCGCGACCCTGTCTGCGGCCGCTGCGGCCGGCGTTGTGTCTTGCACCGGCGTTTCACTGCGCACAGCAGCGTCTGGCGGCTCGGCTGCAACAGGCGTCCTGGAACGGGGCGTATTGCCGCCGGCTTCCTGTTCCTCATAGAGGGCTGCCACATCGGCGCTGAGGGCCGGTTTGGCCGCTTTGCGCGGCGCACCTGGAGACTGCGGCACCGATGCAGGCGTGTCACGGGTGTCGGTTCGTGCGTCTGGCGTGACCCGGTCTGGCGCGACCCGGTCTGGCGCGACCCGGTCTGGCGCGACCCGATTCCCCCACCATAGCCAGGCAGATACAGCGGCCAGCAGTGCGATCACTACCAGGATCAACCACAACCAGCGCCGGGCGCCAGGTCGCGGCGAAGGACTGCCGTGCCGGGTCTGTAATCCCGGCACGGGAGCCGCATCCCGGGGCTCCGAATTGGAGCGATTGAGGGCATCCAGGATAAACGACATCAGCGGCTTCCCAGGGACGCCAGGTCCGCTTGTTCAGCCTGCAGGGGTATCGCCGCGCCGCGCACCACCTCCAGCCGCAGCAGGGTCTTCAGGCCTACCACGCCGTCCTGCTCCAGTCCGTAGCGGCGCTGGAATAACCGCACCCTTGTTTGCAGCGCCGTGTTGAA
>JAZBPS010000238.1:0-2074 GCA_036353375.1 Halieaceae bacterium
ACCTGATGGCCACCTATGAGCTCACGCGCGCCGAGGCCCGCCTGACGGCTGGCCTGGTCGCCGGTGACGAGCTGAAGACGCTGGCATTGCAGTTCGGTGTCTCCTACAACACGGTAAGGACGCAGCTCAGGAGCGTGCTGGGCAAACTCGGGCTGCAACGGCAAAACGAACTGCTCGCGAAGATCCTGTCGGATCCCCTGGTGACGCTGAGAACCGCGACAGATACACCGCTGACGCCGGCCTTCAATGCGATCGTCCTGCCGGACGGGCGCAGGCTTGCCTGGTGCGAATACGGCCCGGCAGACGGCTACCCGGTCGTGGTGAGCCATGCCTCGCTCTGGTCACGCCTGCAGCGCCATCCGGACGCTGGTGCGCTCGAACGCCATCGCATCCGGCTGATCGTGCCCGACCGGCCAGGTTACGGCCGCTCCGATCCACAGCCAGGTCGCGGCCTGCTCGACTGGCCGGGCGATGTGTCGGTATTGATGGATCACCTGGGCATTGAGCGCTTCTCGGTCGTGGGCATCATGCTCGGCGGCGACTACGCACTGGCCGCGGCCAAGGCAATGCCACAGCGTGTTGCACAGGTCGTCTTGCTGGGCTCACGCGTCTCGCAGGTATTGTGCAGCGACTGCCCGCCGGGGCCGCGTGCCGTGCGCGTACTGGAGCGGCTGTCTGTGACCTATCCGAGACTCCTGACCACTGCCCTCCAGTCCGTGTTTCGCGAGATGCTGCGCAAACCGGATACCTTCGTCACCAAGGTGCTGCCGGTACTCGGGCCGAAAGACCAGGAGATATGGGAGAAGGGAGAATTGCAGCCGCTGTTCCTGGCGGCATTCAGAGAGGCCAATCGCCAGGGACTCGCCAAGGCAGTCGTGGATGACTGGGCGGTACTGACCGCACCCTGGCCATTTGCCCCGGAGGACATTGCTGCACCGGTCACGATCTGGCACGGCAGGGAGGATTCACTGTGCCCTGTCGAACACATCGAAAATCTCGCGAGCCGCCTGCCGAACTGCCGACTCCATATCATCGAAGACGGCAACAGCTATGTGTTCATGCACCAGTGGGAGGATGCCCTGCGCTGCCTTTCCGACGGCAAAGATCGCTGATACGCACGAACGGCGGTGTCAGTAGTCGAACCTGACACGCAGACCGACGGTCCGTGGCGCGCCCGGGTTGCGCAGTGTGCCGACCAGCGGATCCTGGCGAACGATACCCTTCCAGTAACCTTCATCCGCAAGGTTGCTGCCGAACAGCTGTACCGTCCAGTCGCCCCGCTGGGTCTGCCAGCCGAGCGCGGCATCGATCAGGCCATAGCCGTCCTGCTTCGTTGCCGGGTCCTCGTACAGGCCGTAGAACACATCGGACTGGTAACGATAACCCGCACTCGCCGTGAACCGCCCGAAGCCTAGATGCATCCAGACGTAATCCATGCTGATGTTCAGCGAGACCTCAGGGGCCTGCGGCAGGCGTTCCCCGGCATGGTCGGGGTCCAGAGTCGGCCGATTCGGGTCGCGCGAGACGAAGTCGTCGAAGCGTGCGTCAAGCAGGCTGACACCAAGGCCCACCCCGAGGCCCCGCCCAGGTCGATACCGGGCGCTGAAATCCACGCCCCGAACGGTCGCCCGTGCCGCATTGATGACCGACGGGAAGGTGCCAACCGGGGCGTTGGCCGGTGGCGTCCGTAGCTGCATGTCGCGGTAGTCGTAGTGGAACAACGCGACATCCGCATACAGATCCAACGCCGGCCAGCGCTTCTTCACACCGACCTCCCAGGCGTGCAGGTCCTCCGGCCCGAACCCCGGCTGTGCGGCGGCGGTGTTGAAGCCGCCGGACTTGAAACCGCGCGAAAGCTTTCCCCAGTAATAGGTGTAGCGGTCGGGTGCGAACGACAGGGTGAGTTCGGGTGTCCAGCGTTCCCAGTCGTCGCTTTCGTCCAATTCGATCACGGTGGTTCCGGCCGGACCGAACGCACCGAAGGGATCGGAGACAACCTGCTCCAGGTCCAACTCCCGTCGGTCCCTGGTATAGCGAAGCCCGGCGCTGAGGGTCCAGAACTCGTCGGGCGTCC
>JAZBPS010000472.1:0-1861 GCA_036353375.1 Halieaceae bacterium
AGAACAAGGGAATAACTATGAGGACCCAGGTGTCTACATTGGTGATATCACAGTAGAAGTTGTCATTAATGATGAAGGTGTTGATATTACACAGTTAGGAACATACACCGTGACCTTTACGGCTACCATAGAGGATAAAACCAAAGTCTTAACAAGAACCATAGAAGTTATACCAAATACAACCATTACACTTGAGTTGGATGGTGATAATCCCCAAACAATAAGCATCGGAACAGCGTGGGTAGATCCTGGATATACAATTAGTAATCCTGCAATTCAAGTGCAAGTTGATTCGTCCCATCTCGACACGAATACTGCTGGTACATATACTGTATATTATCGCTATTATCAAGATACAACATTGATTCAAATCGAACGAACCGTAATTGTAGAATAAAAAAATACCTTGCAGGTCAATGCAAGGTATTTTTAAAACTCTACTTCTTCAGAATCATCATCATCATCGGTATCAATGACAGGTGCTTCTACCATGGCACGTAGTCGTTTGCTTTCCTGTTGATCAATTTGCTTAACAAGTGGATGATTGCGATATTTATCCAAATCTACTTTACGATGGATGTGTTTTGTTTTTTTGACAGGTGTTTTGACAGAAACATTTGTTTTATAGTCTTCAACACCAGTAAAAAACTGGGGTGAGATAACGAATGTTTTGACTTCGTTTGTATCCAATATTCGAAGTGAAGCTTTTGCAGTATTGACATCCAATACTTGTAAGACTTCACACGCACCGACTTTACTATGGGTAATCACATTCCCAACTAATTCTCCTAAGTCCCTTTGTCCCACGGTTTACCTCCTATGAGTGATTTTTTGATACGCAAATTGTAGACCAGAAAATGAAATTTGTCAAGATGTTTGTTTCGAAAAAAATAACACCACGATTGTGGTGTTAAATTTCAATGGTTGCATTATACAAAGAAGCATAGTATCCGTCTTGGTTTATTAGTTCTTTATGTGTTCCTCTCTCGGTGATCCCTTGATCCGTTAGAACAAGGATTTCATCCGCATTTGAAATCGTACTCAAACGATGTGCAATAACCAGTGTTGTACGGCCTTCACTAAGCTGATCCAAGGCATGCTGAATCATTCGTTCTGTGACATTGTCCAAACTAGAGGTTGCTTCGTCAAGAATGAGGATGGGTGGGTTTTTTAGGAACACACGGGCGATACTAACACGTTGCTTTTGTCCTCCGGATAGTTTTACACCACGTTCTCCGACCATCGTTTGGTAGCCATCATCTAAACTCATGATGAAGTCATGGATGTTTGCTTTTTTAGCTGCTTCAATGACCTCTTCATCCGTTGCTTCTGGGCGACCATACAAAATATTGTCTTTGATCGAACCATAGAAGATGTATACATCTTGTTGAACATGTCCGATATGGGATCGAAGCGAATATATGTCGTATTCTTTGACGTTGATTCCATCGATTTTCACTTCCCCGCTGTTGACATCATAGAACCGTGGTATTAGTTTTGAAATAGTACTTTTACCGACTCCTGTTTCGCCAACAAGAGCAACTTTTTTTCCAGGATGCACGGTGACATTAAAATCACGCAAAACATCACTTCTTGATGATTCATATTGGAAGGTTACATGGTTGAACTCGATCACGCCTTTTGGATGTTTCAAATAAACAGGAGAATCGGGAGATGTAATTTTAGGTTCAATGGTTAGAATGTTATAGAATTTCTCGTAGCCACTCCACCCCTTTTGGATTTGCTCAATGGTCATTATCAGGGTTCTAATGGGTTGAATTAGGAATGTTAGATAGAAGAAGAAACGCGTATAGTCACCTAATGTGATTTGGTTGTTTGCAACTAAAATACCACCGTATAC
>JAZBPS010000239.1:0-16013 GCA_036353375.1 Halieaceae bacterium
CTTGAACATTTTTTCCCGCAATCGCGTCCAACCCCTTTTCGAGGTGTCGCGCTTTTTTGAGGCGCTCAGCATCACGCGACGCCCGGGATGACTGTAGAACGGCTCCGGCGGCAGATGCGGAACGACGTCGCCATCGTTGACGATGCGGTAGAAAGGGCCCTTGCCCATCACCTTGTTGAGAGCCTGGGCGTACTCATCATCACCGGGGCGAGGACTGGCGAAGGTGTAGATGCCGAAAACCTTGTAGCCGTTCTCAATCAACATACCGGCGTACAACGCGCACAGAGCCCCGCCGAGGCTGTGGCCCGTTACCCAGATGCGCTTGCTGGCACCGTGCATGGTGTCGATGGCGTTGGTGAGAGCAATCACCGCGGGGTACAGCGCGTCCTGGAAACCTTCATGCGCCCGGGTTTTCACCAGGGGGCCGGGATCGTACACAGCCTGGAAATTGGCAAACCAGTCCGCGGTGTTATCGCTGCCGCGCAACACGCAGACCACGTCGGTGGCGTTACTCATTACAAAGCCCTGGGTGTCGATGTCCCGGCCCTTCAGGACATTAATAAAGCAGAACTCGCTGTAACCCCAGCCCGCGCTGACGCTGGCGATGGTATCCGCGTCCGCGTAGGCGAGGTCGCAGGCGATGGCGAGCGATAATGCAGTGGCTGGATCATAGGACTTCTTCGGGGCCAGCCCGATAAAGTCTGCGGCAAACTGGGTCATACCCCTCTCCCCTGGCAGATAACTCGTGTTGCTGACGCGTGCCGTCAGTATCACCAGTGAAGTCCAGAGTGGGGGATTTTTCCATTCGAGCGTTGCGCCGCTCCCCTACAAATGAAGCCGCAGCTGACTAACCGACTGCGCGACCGTCGCCCCAGTACTGCGCGCGCACCGCCTTTTTGTCCGGCTTGCCCACCGCCGTGAGCGGAATCGCCTCAACATAGTCGATGGACTTCGGCGCCTGCACAGAACCCTTGGCCTGCTTGACGCGCTGCGTGATGTCGTCCGACAGTGCATCGGAGGGCTCCAGCCCGGGCTTCAGCACAATGACAGCCTTTACCGCTTCGCCCCACCGCTCGTCGGGCACGCCGATCACCACAACCTGCGCTACCGCCTCATGGCGGGAAATCACGTCTTCCACTTCCCGCGGGAACACATTAAAACCGCCCGTCACCACCATGTCCTTCTTGCGGTCGACGATATGGAGAAAGCCGTCTTCATCCAGACGCCCGATATCGCCGGTATGCAGCCAACCGCCGGCCATCGCCTCCGCGGTCTGCTCGGGCATATCCTTGTAGCCCTTCATCACCAGCGGCGCACGTATGCAGATTTCGCCAGCCTCCCCCGCGGGTACCGGTTGGCCTGCATCGTCCAGCAGGGCCAGGTGCACCCAGGGCGCGGGCCTGCCACAGGCACTGAGCCGTTCCGGCTTACTGAGATCGTGCTCGGCGCGTTTCATATTCGCCACCACCATAGGCGCCTCGGACTGCCCGTAGAACTGGTAGAAGATCTGCCCCCATTTCTCGATGCCCTCCTGCAAGCGCGCCGGGCTCATGGGTGATGCACCGTAGTAGATCGTCTCCATACTGGACATATCAGCGGTGGCGGAACGGGGCGAATCCAGCAGGAAATACAACATCACCGGCACCAGCATGGTGGCCGTGATGCGGTGCTGCTCCACCATGTCGAAAAAGCCGTCCGGCGAAAAGCTTTCCATCACGTAGAAGGCCCCGCCTTTCTGCAGCACCGGCACAAAAAACGCCGCCGCCGCGTGGGACAGCGGTGTGGCGATGAGCATGCGCAGTTCTTGCGGGAACTCCCACTCCGCCATTTGCACCAGCGTCATGTAGGAGGTCGCGCGATAGGTGCTGAGTACGCCCTTGGGTTTGCCGGTGGTACCACCGGTGTAGGTGATCGACGACACATCGGTGGGCTCGACATCGGGTGCGGTCAGCGGCAGTGGCGCAAATGACTGCGCCAGCGCCAGGTAATCTTCACCCAGGTCATTCGGCCCAAGGCCCAGTAGCACAAGGTCCGGGAACCGCGCCTTCAATTCCGCGGCACGCTGCGCGAATACCCCGGGGTCGAACACCAGCGCGTTGATCTCCGCGTGCTCGATGACATAGCTGTGGTCGTCCAGCGAACCCAGGGGATGCAGCGGCGTGCCGATGCTGCCGTTAAGCTGGGTGGCGGCAATATTGGACAGCACCTCAGGCCGGTTGCCGGAAATCACCGCAATCCGCGAGCCCTGCCCCAGGCCCAGCGACTGCAAGGCCTGCACCATCTGGCTGGTACTGCGGCGCACGTCCCCGTAGGTCGCCACCTTGTCACCCAGGAACAAACAGGGCTCGTCCTCGTAGCGATTGAGGCCTTCGATCAAAAGATCGGCCATCAGGGGTGGGTGGTGGATGCTGTCGTCGGCCATGGGCGCCTACCTGTCAATGAAACGTGCGTGTAACAAGGATATAGGGAGATTCGCTGCGCCTCCATGCAGCGGGCAGGTTGGATATGGATTAGAGGCAGCTGGCCTGCGAACCTGAACCTCTCGGCGGACACCGGCGCTTTACGCGCGTGTACCGACGCCGCCAATCAGGCCGTGTTACCGGGCGACGTTCAGCCCAAAAAATCTGACAGTCCGCGACAGCGGACAACCAGCATCAGGCGCCGAGGAGGATATAGGCCACGAAACAGACGTAGAGCACCAGCACAGTGATGCTTTCAAAGCCCACATTCGCCGGGCCTTTCTCCTGCCGCCGCATTTGCCCCAGCAGCAGAATGCCAGCCATGATAATTACGGTTGCAATCTGCAGCAGGTGATCGCGTTCCAACGCCTGGTATAGCGAGCCACCGCGATAGAAGACGTCAGAGCCCGCAAGAAACAACACGTCAAAACTGTTGCCACCGATAATGTCTCCCACGGCAAGGTTCAGCGCCCCCTGCCGCACGGCAGCAAGTACAGTGATCAACTCCGGCAGGCTGGTAATCACGGAGGTTACCAGGGCGCCCACCGCGGTTTCAGACAGGCCCGTGCGGCTGGACACTTCGATCGCGGACTCCGCCAGGCCGACCCCCGCCGCCGCGAGCACCAGCGCCAGCACGACAAAACGTTCAATGTGCCAGCGCAGCGGTTTGCCCTCGCCTGCCCCAGGTATCGGTGCCTCCGGCTCCTGTTGCGTGACGGACGTGACCTTCGGCGTCCATTGCGGATCATCGCTCGCCCCGCGCACCAGGACCAAACCCGCCAGATACATTACCAGCAAGGCCAGTGACGCCGGGCTCACACCCCACAGCGTCCACGCGGGCAGTGAATACGCCAGCACGGGAATCGCCAACAGGATCATCAGCAGCGCCGATTGCAGCAGGTTTTCCAGCGAACTGGCCGCATGCTCCAGGTTGGTGTTTTTCAGGGTGAAATCAGCGATAGCCAGGAACGCGGTCTGCGCCGCAATGCCGCCAATCGCATTACTGATGGCCAGGGACGGGTGATCGCTGGCCGCTGCATAAAAACTCAGGATTGAACCCGAAATTGACGTGGATGCACCCAGGAACAAGGCACCCACCAGCGCCTGTCCAAGGCCGGACTCCAGCGCAATCACCTCGGCAGACTGCGCGAGCCTGACCCCGGCATAGGCAATCAGCAGCGCCGCCAGTGCAAACGCCAGTAGCAGCATGGACAGCGGCAGGACCGAGAGGTCAAACACGACCGAACTCCCAGCGCGGGCCTGTTGCTTCGTGAAACAACATCCGCGTATGGGAACATACCCACTGAAGAAGTTATAGGCCGCAGGTTTCAGCGGGAAATAAAAAAGGCACCGTTGCGGGTGCCTTTTCATAAGTTTGGTCGGGAGAGCCTGCCCCGCTCTACCGCGTACGGCAGGATTTGAATTCGCAGCCACAAGACGGGGAGTCATATAAATCAAAGAGTTAAGAACACCTTCCAGACTGGAGTTAACGTGGAATTACCGCCAAAGTCTCATAAGCGGCGCCAGCCTGGCGAAGAAGGCATCAGGTGATGACCTGCAGGCCAGAGCGACCCTGCACGGCATCGTGGAGAACGGACTGGTCAACTTCGAGGTGGTGACTACCAACCAGGATGGCGCGGAGATGTTGAAAGGCTATGCCCAGGCGCGGGTTGACTAGAGACGCGTTGCGGTCATGCCACCATCCACAACAATACTCTCTCCGTTAAGGTACGAACCGGCATCCGAAAACATCATCAATACAATGCCCGCCATCTCTGAGGGATCGGCATGACGCCCTAAAGGGATACCACGGACTGTCTCCTGGTAGCCCTCCCCTTCAAACAAGGCACCTGCAAATTTCGTCTTTGTCAGACCTGGCAGCAGCGCATTCACCCGAATATTGTGCTTACCGCATTCGCCGGCAAATGCCCGGGTCATATTGACCACAGCGGCCTTTGTAACAGCATAGATTCCCTGGCCAGGAGATGGCTGTATACCTGCTACAGAGGCCGTATTAACAATGGCGCCGCCGCCGCTATCGCGCATGCGCTTCCCAGCCTCGATAGACATCAGAAAATAGCCTCTTACATTGACATCAATGGTCTTCTGAAACGATTCCATGTCCGTGTCGAGAATATCTCCATAGTAGGGGTTGGTGGCAGCGTTGTTGACCAGAACATCCAGCCTCCCATGCTGCTTATCGACGTGGCTAAACAAGGCCATGGCATCTTCAACGCTGCCCACATGACAGGGAAAAGCCTCAGCGCTGTAACCCGCGTCGAGAATTCCATCGACTACACGCTGGCAGCCATCCAACTTTCTACTGGAGACAATGACATGGGCACCCTGAGTGGCCAACAGACGGGCGATTGCTTCTCCTATACCCCGGCTCGCACCCGTCACAATCGCTATCTTTCCTGAAAGGTCAAACAGGTCGGTACTCACAACATCTCCTGGTTTCTACGCGACAAATTCCGTGATCAATTCCGCCACCTTCCGTGCCCGTGTGAGCATAAAGAGATGCCCACAATCGAGAATCTCCAGTCGACTGTTGGGCAAAAGCCAGGACAAAAGACGTGCATTGGCCGGTCGAACCAATGGGTCATCCCTGCCCTGCAAAACCAGTGTGTGCTGACGTATCCGCCACAGGCCGGGCACACTCGTCCAACCGTACATCGCCATCGCCTGGTAAAAATACCCGCGAGGACTGGGTGTCGGTTGGTTTGCCAATAGATTGCTGACCAACTCCGGATCACTGCGCAAGTCACCACCGTAAATGTCCCCGGCAATCGACTGCATGTAGTCAGCATCGGTGAAGCGCCGTGGACTGCTCATCTTCGAATACACAAGCGGGTTTGCCGGGAACATCATGTATCCCATGACCGCAGCGCCCAGAATCAGCTTTTCTACCCTCGATGAATATTGCATTGTGAATTGTTGCGCCAGCCCACCGCCCCAGGAAACACCGAACACGTTGACCAGCGGATAGTTGAGCTGATCAAGCAGTGCCCGCGCTACCCTGGCGTGCTGGCAGTACCTGAGCGGCAAGCGCGGTACATCCGACTTTCCCGCGCCCGGAACATCGAATCCGATGATGGCGCTGCCTTGCATGGCGTCCATGATCGGTTGTAGCGATTCAATGCCCTGGCCGAGACCGTTGAAAATCAGCAATGGAATCCGTTGATCAGCGCTGGGGCGATGCACATAACGAATCCGCATCCCGCGAAAGCTGAACCACTGTTCATCTAATCCGCTCACCGCTCGTCCGCCTTTTGATGCACATAGGTGCCCGGTGCCGCTTCACCCGGGGGGTAGATTCTGTTCCCAGGCTTGCGGGGCGCGCGCTTCTTCTTGCCACTGCGCGGCTTTATCCACTTCCACCAGTAATCCCACCAGGAGCCTTTCTGTAACTCTGCTGTTTCAAGCCATCGCTCAGCCTGTCCGGGAACATCGGGACTGGTGAGAAAACTCGCCTTACGTTTAGACGGTGAATTCAGGAAGGTCTGAATATGGCCGCTGCGGGAAAGTACAAACTCGAGATTTCCGCCGAACCCTCTCGCGGCCCGATAACATGCCTTCCAGGGGGTAATATGGTCTGATTCGCCGGCGATAAAGAACTTGTCACATTCGACCGCCTGCAAGTCCAGAGCTACGCCATTCAACTGCATGACGCCAGGTTGCAACAGACCTCCGGTGGCGAACATATCCACGATATCTGCATGCAAGCTGGCAGGTAGATTTGTTCGGTCACTGTTCCAATAGAGTAGATCGAACTCCGGCGGGTCATTTCCCAGTAGATAGTTATTCACCACGTTATCCCAGATCAAATCCTGTGGGCGCATCCACAACATGGATAGAGCCAGCTCGTGGCCACGCAAAATTCCGGCTTTCCTTGATCGCTGTTTTGCCCTGGCCATGATCTCCTCGGTCGCAAAAGCGCTCATCTCCATATCACTCTTTTGCATATCCAACATGCAAACCCCGATGGTCATCGCGTTTATGGAGTTATCTTCAATGGCGCTCAAATAGGCCGCCAGAGCGGAGCTGACCATGGCTGCGGAACACAGACAAAAAATGTTCAGGTCATCGGATCCAGTGATATTCTTCACCGCCTGCATGGCGTCGATAACCGCCATGGCATAGGTTTCCAAACCCCAGTGCGCATGCTCACGCCCCGGGTTGGCCCAACTGACTACAAACACCTGCAAGCCCTTGTCCAGGCTGTATCTCACCATGCTGCGTTCGGGCGAGAGGTCGAAAGCGTAAAACTTGTTGATCATTGCACCCAGCAGCAGCACCGGCCGTCTGTGGACCTGGGCTGTGGTGGGCTGGTACTGGATCAGTTCCAACACGTCGTTGCGAAACACCACCGAACCAGGTGTCACCGCGAGGTTTTCGCCAACCTTGAAGGCAGTCTCATCCACCTGGGAGGGAATACCGTGATTGTCACGCACGTCCTTCAACAGGTTACCCAGTCCTCTCATGAGGCTTGCCCCCCGCGTATCCACGGCTTTACGAAGCGCTTCGGGATTTCCCAGGATACTGTTCGTGGGCGCGATAGAATCACTGACCAGGCGCACAAGAAACTCCGCGCGCAACCGCTCAACATCGTTCAGGTCAAGATCGTCTATCCATTCCGCAAGTGATTCGTTGAAAGCAAGGTATGCCTGCAGTAGCCGCTGAAAGTAGACCTGTTCCTGCCAGGCCTTATCTCGAAAGCGTCGGTCATGAGCTTGAGGCTGGTAATCCGTCTGGCTGGCCAGAATGTCGACCAGCTTGCGGGTATGGCTGGATAGGTGCTTGCCGAAAACGAGCGGCTGCCGAAGACCCTGGTAAGCCAATCTGGCTGCTGTCTGCAGCAAGTCTCCCGGATGCAAGCCTGTGAGCGGGCTTAACGCCACTGTACTGTCGGCCCTCTCCCCCTCAGCTTGGGATGACTTGTTGTAGTTGGCATTCATACCAGTTTCTGGACAGTGTGCAGCCCTCGAACCGCCAGCGCATCCGCCAGTTGCCGGGTGGGCGTGGTCATATCCGCAGAGGTGTAGCAGCAGATATCGGCTTCCGTTAGTCTGGACACTACTTCAGTCGCCCAACAGCCTGGTTCCGCACAGTCGAGCAACCGCGGCACGACCAGCGGGTAGTCCTGTATCGAGCCCAGCATGGCAATCGTTCTCTATATAAAAGGTGACCTATAGAACTTGCGCGGGGTGGGCTATGGTATTCGCGAACTCATCGACTGCGCGTAGCATTTCTTCCATGCTTTCTACGAACTGAAACAACACCACCTGTTCAACGCCGGCATCCCGGTACTGCTTGACCGTGTCCAGGTCTACGTCGCGGGTGTATGGACAGACTGACACCTTCAATTCACTGCGGCTGCGGTTCTCCTCGGCAAGCACTTCGTCGAGCATTTTGAGCAAGCCAACCATTTCTTCGGGGCTCTGGTTCAGCGGGAAGAAACCGTCACCCACAGACGCCACGCGCTGCATTGCCGCTTTGGAATCCCCCAGGATATGAATGGGCGGGCGTGAGCCCTGCAAGGGTTTCGGGTAAAGCAGGCTCGGCGGCATTTCATAGAAGTCGTCGTGATACTCGGCAACCTCGTTCTCCCACAGAGCTCGCATGAGTTGCAGGTAGGATTTGCAGCGGGCGCCGCGGCGAGGGAACTCCGACTGGGTAGCGTCAAACTCTTCCTTGCACCAGCCAATGCCGGCGCCGAAGTCAATCCGGCCTCCAGAGAGCCAATCGGCGTTGGCTATTTCCTTGGCTGTGTACACAGGGTTTCGCTGCGGCACAATGGTGCAGGCGCCCAGGCGGATTTTTTCGGTAACGCCCGCCAGGTAGCAGAGCGTCGTGTAGGGGTCGAGTTCACCATAACGGATGGCTGAGGGAACCGCTCCATCTTCCGTGTAGGGATACTGAGACTCCCAATTGGCAGGGACCACGAGGTGCTCACCCACCCAAAGTGAACTGAAACCGGCTTCCTCCGCCCGCCTGCCGAGTTCCGCAACAAACTCCCTTGTAGCGTAAGGCGCTGCCAGCGGGATCAGAAGTCCGATCTCCATGACCGTCTACCTGGCCTTGTAGTCGATCAATGTTTTGCCATAGGGAAGGTCCGCAGTCATACGAATATACTTGGCATCGACCACCTGCAATACCGGCAGATTGACATCGGAGACGTTGTCGACCTCAAGTGTCGCCTCGCCCCCATAGACCTCATCCTTGCCATCTGGTCCTTTGTGGGGCGGGCCGCCAAAGGAGACACAATTCAACTTGGCAACATCCGGCTCCTGACCCTCTACACCCGGAATGATCTTCAGCACTGCCAGGGGCATTTCTTCCAGCACGTCCGCGGACAGATTGGAATCTGGCAGGAAGAACGTCTTGGCTGCAATGTGTCCGGGCTTGGTCTCCACCACACCCTCGATCTCGCCAGTACCGTGGCGGATCAACTCAATTCGATGCGCCATTTTCTTGCCAAAGCCCCAGATCTCCCGACCCGCGATCAGCGCGTTCTCAGTAGTAACGTAAACCGCGTTTGTGTATCCATAAACCTGACCCTCGTACTGGCACAATATCCCGGTGTAGACCTCACCGTAGGGTCCTCCGCTGGTGCTGAAATGATTGAACTCGATAACCATAAACGCAGTCGCTGGCTGAATCAGTTCCAGATCCGAAGGCAGGATATCCAGCGCGGCATCCTCATCGGTCAGGTAAGTGATCATGAGCGCCTCGGTGTCTCGATAAAACCATGGCCCTTTCTTGTAAGCGGGTTTGTGAGCCGGCATCGTGGTGCCCCATTGATCGGGGGTCAGGCGCCCAAATTTCTGCGTTGTGTCCGACATATCGAACTCCTGGATATGGTTGAGTTTTGAATCCACGCAACTCCCAACAAGAGGCCCTTGTTGCCTGGGTCTATTAGCCCGAGAGCAGGGAGATGCTGCAGTCAGTACGCTTAATATCTTAGGGATCAAGTAACGATGTGCTTACCGCCAGACGACATAAGTTAAACACGGTGTGACACCTTGGCTGGAAGACTCCGGATCCACGAATAACCTCGCCGCAGATCCAAAGACGGTTTAGCGAAACAATAGCGGGCGGTCACTCCCGATTTGGCGGATGATTTAGCGGGTATGCGTGTTACAGGGCGCCTACCCGGACTCAGGCATCAGAATGACCCCTGACTTTCTGGGGGGTAGTGCCCGTCCAGCGCTTGAACGAGCGACAGAAAGCACTCAGGTGGGAGTAGCCGAGCAGGAATGAGATTTCGGTGAGGGAGATTGCGCTCTTCTCGACGTACTGCACCGCCATATTACGCCGCACATCGTCGACGATTTCACTGAAACCTATCCCCCTGTCTGTCAGGCGACGCTGCAGGGTACGTTTGGTCATAATTAATTGCTGGGCGACCCAGTCTATGGTGGGAACGCCATTGCTCAGCTCGCGGGCCACAAGATTACTGACCTGATTGACGAGGTCATCCTCATGGTCCTGGTTCTCGATCACATGCTGAAGGTGCTCCTCGATAACAGCAAAAAGCCTGGGCTGTGCGGCCTTGACAGGTTTTTCGAGGAAGGATGCATTGAACACCAGGCGATTGATCGGTTTTCCGAACTCTACGGGCGCCCCGAAGACTCGCTTGTACTCGGCCGACTTCTCTGTTCCAGGGTGCTCAAACCAGACTTCCTTGGGTGACCAGTTTTCCCCCGAGACTGACCTGACAAGACTCATGACCAGAGCAAGGGTGCACTCGGCCTCCTGCCGACGATCCATAAGACCCAGATCCGACAGCGTGTAGGCAAAATCATAAAAGGCAAGCTCTCCCTCGGCCTTTAACTCGAAGAAACATCCCCGGGTATACGCCGCCAGGTAGCGTGCAAAATTCCTTAATGCGGCCCCAACAGTTGGCGAATTGTCCATGGCATAGCCGATGGCACCCATATCCGAAGGCATTATCTTCACCCCCAGATGCATGCCGAAGTAGGCATCGCCGGATTTCTCCGCTGTCACTTCCATCAAACGGGCATGCTTGGTCAACGGTATCAGTGCATTCGGGTCTGACAAGGCGGATTTATCAATTCCGACTTCTTCGAGATAAGGCTCGAAAATGTTGCTGAACTTGGCATAAATGCCTTCAGCCATCATCGTGGGATTATCGATTTCGCTCATTAATTAGTTTTTTTATTTCAGCGACTTAGCGCGCATTCCAATGCGACAAGTTCGTCAATACGCCCGCTACTTTTCCATCCCGGGAGATTGTTTTCAACCAGAAAAATGACCCTCTTATCCAAGTCCACTCCCCCCAATCGAACGCCTGTTTATCTTTAACTCTGAACCCCCGGATGACACTCCAAGTTAACAGAATGTCATTTGGTGTTCAGATATCGACCCCTGCTGTAGGGATACTAATCCTGCACTGATCACTTTTCTTCCCGGGACAATAACAGGAGATAAGCATGGGACAGGCCCAATTGAAAACCCAGACAAATACACCGCTGCGTCTGGACCACCTCGCAATCTGGGTGGAAGACATGGAGCGCACTACCAGTTTCCTCACCAACATCGTGGGCTGGAAGCGGCATCCCATGTTAGTTGAAGTCAGTGCCGATGATCCCACCACTGGCGGCATGGAAGCAGTATTTATAGATGGTCAGGGCCTCTGGCTTGAGATGATACTGCCCACCTCACCAGGTCCCGGTCAGGACATTCTTGAAGAAAAAGGCGATGGGGCCATCGTGGAAGTGAATTTCGAGGCAGTCGACGAGGACTACATGAACATCCTGCAATCCATGGAGGAGCTGGGCGTGCAGATGCTCGCCATGGATGGCAGCCCGCTGGAGAATGGCGGCAGGATACAGGAGGGTGTTCGCGGCAATGAAGATTCCCACGAAGCCGGCCAGAAAATCGCCTACTGGCCAACAGACATGAGCGGCGGCACCACCGTCGAGATCTACGAGAAGATCAGCGGTGATGACACCAGTCTGCTGAATATTCGTGATGCGCAATGGCAGGCGCAGGCCCATGATCCCAGCGCACCGCGAATAGATCATGTCTCTATCATTGTCGAGGATGCCGAAAAGACAGCGGCTTTCTACACAGACATCATGGGCCTGGCAAGAAAGGCCGATAAATTCGATCTAGGGGATGAATCTGAAGAACTGTTCGGTAGTTTCGACGCTATCTGGATTGATGCCAATGGTGTCTGGCTGGAACTGGTTCAGCCCACGGGCCCTGGCCCGCTAATGGACATCCTGAAGGAAAAGGGTACTGGTCATCCGCTGGAGATCATCGCGGAGGTGGATGATATCGATGCCTATTACGACCTGGTTAAATCCAGGGGTGTCAACATGGTCACTTTCGACGGCACGCCGCTCAGCGACGAAGAGAAAGCCCAACTGATACCCGCCACTGGCGACAGAATCGCCTACTTCCCGCAGGAGGTCAGCTGCGGCATGACCATCGAGGTATACGAGCGTGGACCTGTAGAGACCAGCGCCCTGCACAGGCGAGACAACAGCCAGCAAGAAACCAGATAACAAATCATGATGAAGCCAGGAGATAAGCTTGTGTTGACACTAAAGACAAAAAAACACCCGCTTGCAGTCTGCTGCATTCCCGTTGCCATAGCGGGTGCAACGGCCGCGATACCAGCCCACTCCCAGTCGAATGTGCTGGAGGAGATTGTTATTACAGCCCAGAAGCGCGAACAGAACCTGCAGGACGTGGGGGTATCTGTCACCGCTTTCAGTGGCGATCAACTGGATGCGCTGGGATTCCAAAACTCCACCGACCTGGTCGTGCACACCCCTGGCCTGGACGCGAGTGGATATGGGGGTGGCGCAGTCAGCACCTTCAACATCCGTGGTGTGGGACAGAACGACTTTTCAGCCAACCAGGAAGCCCCGGTCGCGGTATACATCGACGAAGCCTACATCAGCTCCAATGTTTCCACGCGCTTCAGCCTGTTCGATATCGAGCGAGCCGAGGTGCTGCGTGGTCCACAAGGTACCTTGTTCGGCAGAAATGCCACCGGTGGACTCGTACACTACGTGACCCGCAATCCATCCCAGGAATTTGAAGGATTTGTCGACGTCCAGTTTGGCGACGCTGGCAGGCAGCGCGCGGAGGGAGCGATTGGTGGCGGTATCTCTGACACGCTATCCGGCCGACTGGCATTCATTTACAACAAGGATGACGGTCTGATTGAGAACAACTTCCCTGGTGCCGCAGATGACATCCGACGCACGGACGACTACTCCATACGCGGCAAGCTACTGTTCGAACCTAGCGATGATCTGTCCATACTGTTCAAGGCACAATATTCGGATGAAGACGCTTCGCCTGGCGGCTATTCCTTTGGCCTGCTACCTGGTGTGGAAACTGACTTTTTCGGGTATTCCGATGCGGATGGTGACCCGTTCACCGTTGAGAATGATTTTGATCCCTATCAGACCACAGAGATCAACGAGTTTGGCCTCACTGTTAACTGGGATATCGGCGACTTCACCCTGACGTCAGTGACGAACTACCAGGACGTAGACAGCGAGTATGCAGAAGATGCGGACGTGTCCCCTAACTCCCTGTTTCACTATATACAGGACGTCGAGGTTGAACAGGTATCCCAGGAGATAAGGTTGAGCTGGGAGGGTCAAAAACATCGCACAGTGATAGGCCTCTACTACCTTGATATCGACAATGAAGTAGCCGTCAGCGAGTTTGGTGACGTCTTCTTTGGTCCGGGCGTGGTCCTGGGTATCGATGCCGTGCAGGATACGACCACTTACGCCATCTTTGGCCAGACAGAATTAGACCTGAGCGAGACCCTGTCGCTGACGGCAGGCCTGCGCTTAAACAGGGACGAGAAGGACTACGACCTGAGGGCACCGGATTTCGGATTCACTGACTATACAAGTGACTTCACCGACGATGACTACTCGGCGAAGCTGCAACTCGATTACCGACCCAACGACGACTGGTTGATTTACGGCGGTATCAGCCGCGGTATCAAGTCCGGCGGATTCAACCTGCCGCTGACACCTGTCGACGGTACACAGATCGAATACGACGGTGAAACCCTGACGTCTTACGAGGCTGGATTCAAGGCTACCCTGGGCGAGACAACCCGCCTCAACGCGTCGGTCTACTACTACGATTACGAGGACTACCAGGCCTTCAATATCGACCCCTCCTTCAATACCTTGCTGTTCAATGCCGAGGCGGAAATGTACGGTGGTGAGCTGGAGTTGGTCATGAATCCGGTGGAGGGTCTGGACCTGATGCTGGGGGCATCCTACCTGGAGAGCGAAGTGACCGATCTTGACAGAGCCACGTTCCCCTCCGGCGAGGAAGAGACGCCGCTTTCTCCACAGTGGACTGTCAACGGCCTGGCACGCTACTCGTGGCCAGCATTCGGTGGCTTCATGTCTGCACAGGCAGACTTCTTCTGGAAAGATGATCACAAGTTCAACCTTGCGACTACAGAACCCATACTGCAGGACTCCTATGCGGTCTTTAACGCCAGGATCGGGTTTGAGACCGAAGATGGGGCCTGGAATGGTTCAGTCTTCGTCAACAACCTGACCAATGAGGAATACCGAACATTCGCCATTGATGGGACCGCGTTCTTCGGTTCCCACCAGAATATCATGGGCTTCGAGCGCTGGTACGGCGCCAGCGTCAGGTATTCCTGGTAGTCACCAGACGCATCGAGCGGGTGCTTAGGCCAACCCCACCGGGGTTGGCCTTTTTTTTGAGTCAGCGCAACACTTCCACTGCTTTCCCGCCGCTGTGCATTACCTGGATCGTCCCCGCCTTTGTACTCAACAGTGTGCCACCAGGACGAGACAACGCCCGCCACACATCAAGCAATGTTGGGTTCAACTTCAGGTGATGGGCGGCGTCTCCGCTTGAGACACTGGGCACGGGAGCATACCGTGCTACCAACGCTACACAACTGACCTCGATCCAACTCGGCGATCACCGTTCAACCACCGTGCAACCAAGGTGGTTGAACGAACCTGCGCTGCTCTCACCGGGCGTTACTCTGGAAAAGCCGCGTTCGCAACGGCCTTGGTAATATCGCCGTAAGGTGCACAAACCGACATTTTGACAGGATTATCCGGGGCGCAGTTGAACACCGTTTTCGAGTGACAATAGTTCAAGAATCCCTCTTTCCCAGCATGGCAGCCGATACCGCTGGCGCCTACTCCACCAAAAGGCGCGCCCGGCCAGGCGGCCTGGAAGCCAAAGACATTGATACCCGCTCCGCCTGAAATTACCGCTCTCTTGAAGAACTCAACATCCTCCTCTTCCCTTGCGGCGGTGACCAGGTAGGAGGCCAGTGGCCGATCCCGACCGCCAATATAGGCGTAGGCGTCTTCCACAGTTTTGTAGGTTTTGACCGGTGTAATGGGACCGAAAACCTCATCGCGCATCACCGTCAGCTCGTCTTCCGGATTGATCACCAGGTACATGGGCATCTGTCGCGTAACCGGATCAGGTTCCTCGTCATTCAGTGCAACAACCTCTGCGCCCCTCTGCCTGGCTTCATCAAGGGTATTGATCAGCCGCGTGTAGTGCCGGTCATTGATAATGCCGGTAACATCCGGATTGCCAATGTACTCAGGGTAGGCCTTCTGCCAGACGGACTTGGCGATACTTATCCAATCCTCCAGCCGATCCTCAGGCACCAGGGCGTAATCGGGGGATGTGCAGATCTGGCCGCTCTTGCAAAATTTGAAGCTCAGGAACTCCAGTATGTGCTGCTCATCAATACCGTCTTCGAGAAAGACGGTCGGGTTCTTGCCACCCAATTCGAGGGTCACAGGCGTGAGGTTTTTTGCCGCAGCCTGCATGATCAACCTGCCCACCTCGGTGTTGCCCGTGTAGGTCAGGTGGTCCCAGGGCAGCGAGGCAAAGTACTGGGAGAACTCGATGCCACCCGCCACTATGGCCAGAACGTCTTCATCAAAATAGTCACCCACTCTTTCCTGCAGCAAACCAGCGGTCGCAGGCGCCAGCTCCGATACCTTGACGATCACCCGGTTTCCCGCCGCCAGCATTTCATTCACCATCACCAGAGAGCACTCGATGGGGAAGTTCCAGGGCGAAATATTGCCCATCACTCCCTGTGGCTGAAGGATGACCTCGCAGGTCGATGACCCATGCGCCTCCGGTGGCAGCGGCCGCTCACTCGGTGCCATCCACTCCTGCAGAAAGGCCTGGATATAACGGTTGCGGCCAAGGACTCCGCCGGTTTCGAAGATATCGGTAATCTCGGGGCTGTGAACTGAGAAATCCGCGGAAACCGCCTTTTGTATATCCAGCCGCAAGTCGACCATCATTTTTTCCAGCGACTGCAGCCACTGCATACGCTGCTCGTAACTGGGATTATTGTTGGCTTTGAAAGCAGCCTTCTGTTTGGCGAAAAGCGAATCCAGCGCTTCAGTGGTTGTCTCTTGCATAGCTAAGCTCCCTGTTTGTTTCGCGAGCCATTGGCTGGCGTCCAGCTGAAATCGTAGTGCTCGAATACAGCCCCGATTTTCGTTTTAATCA
>JAZBPS010000240.1:0-7493 GCA_036353375.1 Halieaceae bacterium
CATCATGCCGTACGGGGCGTAGTAGGGGGTGTCGTAGCCGTAGCCGGCGAAGTCACCCGCGGTGTTGCCGTTGCCGCGGAAGTCACCATCGGTACGGCCACGGCCGCTGAAGTCCATGGAGAAGGTGGCTTCACCTTCGCCGGTGCCGTTGCCGACGAAGTCGCCAGCGCCGTTGTAGGCACCGTTGGTGGAACCGTTGCTGGAATCCCAGAAAGCGGACGCCTGGGTGGAAGCGATGATGGCTGCGATAGCGATGATCTTTTTCATGACAAATCTCCAAAAGGTTTAAAACTTGGTGACGCTTGCGGGAAGGCTTTGAGTGCGTCGATAGGAGATTAGTATATAAGCGAAAACTTATAAGTCAACCGATTTTTTCCCTCTGCGCCGCAGCCCTGTCCCTGTGTCAGGCGCTGTAAGGCGGCCTCGCAGGAAGGCGGAATGTCTCCGCGTGAGCCGCGCTGGGGAAGAGACCGCTCATGCCCGTTTGCCTGCAACACTATTCCGGTAGAGACCAAAGCGGGGGAGTGGAACCGCTGAGTGGCGGATGGTGCAAGGGCCCTCATGCCACTAACGCCGCTAACCTTTGATCCAGTCCGGGGCTCAACGGGCCTCCCCGTTCCCCGCCGCAGACAAAACCAAGACATTTCACAGAAAATCTGTTCATGGCGTTTAAAAAACTGAACAAAATATTGGACATCGCGGAAAAGCTTGCTATTGTTAACCCACATTACGGCCACGAAGGTGAACAATATCTGTTCATTGCGTCGTATCAGACCAACGGTTTCAGGCCACATAGGGTCGGAATCCGGTAAACAGGAGCAAAGCTGATGAGACTTTCCACGAAAAGCCGTTACGCCATCACCGCCATGCTGGATCTGGCTCTGAATGGCAAGGAAGGGCCGGTGACACTGGCCGATATTTCTGAAAACCAGAACATCTCGCTGTCCTACCTCGAGCAGTTGTTTGCTTCGCTCAGGGCGAAGCAACTGGTGCGGGGCATCAGGGGGCCGGGAGGTGGTTATTTCCTGGGCAAGGATGCGAGCGACATCTCGATCGCCGAGATCGTATGCGCCGTGGACGAGTGGGTCGAGTACACGCGCAGCCCGGCGTACCTGGGCAAGATAAGCAACCTCGGCCACTGTTCTACGCGTAGCCTGTGGGAGGACCTGAGCGAACAGCTGTACGACTTCCTGGGCGATATCACCCTGGCGTCCCTGGTGCAGAAAGGCGAGCTGGCAGCGGCTGCCGCCATGGCCGACGCCGGCAAACTGCGCGGCGGCTTGCAGCCCATGGTGGGACGGGCAGCCTGATACACGCACCCCCTGGCCGGCATGCCGGCCAGGGAGCCTGTTGGCGCGGCTCCGGCAAAAGCTGGGCTTGCCACCCTGTGCCGGAAGAGGCGCAGGCGCTTGGCCTGTGGCATGCCAGGCACTCGCTTTCGCTCTTCACACACGGTCCCGGATCTACGCTACGCTGGCATGTCATGTTCGAACGGGCCCAGATCCTTCCAGCGATATGAGCAGCGACGATTCAGATCACCCCCTGTTGTCGGTTGTGGGTCTGCGCAAGGATTACCGCAGCGCCGGTCGCAACCAGGAGGTTTTCAGCAGACTCGACATGCACCTGTGCCGTGGCGAGGTCGTGGCCCTGTTGGGGGCCAGTGGCAGCGGCAAGACCACCCTGCTCAATCTGATCAGCGGTATCGACACCCCGGACGCGGGCCGGGTGCTGATCGAAGGAGCGGATCTGCATGCCCTGGGCGAGCCGACACGCACGCTGCTGAGGCGCCGCCTGCTGGGATTCGTGTTCCAGTTTTTCAACCTGATCCCCACCCTGACGGTGGCGGAGAATATCGCGCTGCCGCTCGAGCTCAACGGCGCCTCCGCTGCGCAACAACAGGCGACCAGCGCGCAGCTGTTGCAGCAGATCGGACTTTCCCATACGGCACCATGCTACCCGGATACTCTGTCCGGTGGCGAGCAGCAGCGGGTGGCGATCGCGCGCGCGCTGGCGCATCGCCCACGCCTGCTGCTGGCGGACGAGCCGACCGGCAACCTCGACGAACAGACCGGCGATGCCATCATGGCGATGCTGGTCGACCTGGTGCGAGCGCAGCAGACGGCAATGCTGCTGGTGACCCACAGCGCACGCCTCGCGGCGCGGGCGGACCGGGTGCTGCGCCTCAGCCAGGGCCGCCTGCTCCAGGTCGAAGCTGTAAACCCGGTCGATTAGTGCCATGGTCTCTCCTCTGCTGTTGCGGGCGGGCATAACCTATCAACTGAGACATCCCTGGCAGGCGTTCCTGGCGTTGCTGGGGATCAGCATGGGCGTGGCGGTGGTGATCGCCGTCGATCTGGCGAACAGTGCCGCCAAGGCTTCGTTCGAGCTGTCTGCGGAGCAGGTGCGCGGTGCGGCGACCCATCGTGTCACGGGGCTCGACGGCAGGGTGCCGCTGAATTGGTACCGTGACTACTTCACCACGCCAAACCTGCCGCCTGCGGCCCCGGTGGTCAGCGGCCGCGCGCTGCACGTCGCGAGCGACATGAGCCTGCAACTGCTCGGGCTGGACATCTTCCAGGAAGGACCGTTCCGCGGCGAGCTGGGGGAGACGCTGGCTGCCGGCGACCTGCGCGACTGGTTGGCCATGCCGGACCAGTTGATACTCAGCGCGAGCGCGGCGCAGGCCCTCGGCACGGGGCCGGGGGAGACGGTGCGCCTGCGGGCAGGTGGGCGCCTGCACGCGCTGCGCGTGGCACATGTCCACCCCGACGACAGTTCCGCCTCCCGCGACCTCCTGCTGGTCGACATCGCCACCGCGCAGAGCCTGCTGGGGATGCCGGGACACATCAGCTACGTGGATATCCTCGCCCGGCCGGAGCAGCTGCCGCGCCTGCGCGAACGGCTACCGCCATCCCTGCGCCTGGTTGATATCGCGCAACAGACCGAGGGCACGCTCAACCTGTCCGCCGCGTTCGAGCTGAACCTCACCGCGATGAGCCTGCTGGCGATGCTGGTTGGCCTGTTCCTGATCTACAACGCGATGTCGTTCTCCATCGTGCAGCGGCGCAATCTGTTCGGCCGGTTGCGCGCGGTCGGGACCCGTGCCGCGGAGATCTACCGGGTGGTGTTGGCAGAGGCGCTGGTGCTGGGGGCGGTCGGTTCGCTGCTGGGCGTGCTGCTGGGCATTCTGCTCGGCCAGGGGCTGGCTCAGCTGGTTGCAGGCACGGTCAACGAACTGTACTACCGGGTTGCGGTCGAGGCACAGCAGCTCAGTCCCCTGCCGTTGCTGAAAGGTGTGGCCCTGGGGATGCTCGGCACCCTGCTGGCCACGCTCATCCCGGCACGCCAGGCGGCGACCACACCGCCGGTATCGACGCTGTCGCGGGCCAGCCTCGAGCACCAGACCATGCGTTGGCTGCCCCGCCTGGCCCTGCTTGGCGGCGCCATCGCCACCGCAGGCCTGCTGATCGCCTTTGTCCTGCCCGGCGGCCTGCCGGTCGGGCTGGTCGGCCTGTTTGCCCTGATCCTGGGCATGTTGTTGATCACGCCGGCCTGCATCCCGCTGTTCCAGCGGCTGCTCGAGCGTACCCCCCTGAAGGGCACCTGGCGCCTGGCGGTACGTGATCTAAACCGCCATGTATCGCGCCTGGGCACCGCCGCCGCGGCGTTGATGCTCGCCCTGGCCGCGGCGGTCAGCGTGGCGGTGATGGTAGAAAGCATGCGCACCGCGGTCAGCGATTGGCTGAACGCGCTGTTGAACGCCGATCTGTACATCGCGACGCAGGATTTTGCGCAGGGCGCGACACTGCCGGACAGCCTGCCCACGCAGGTCGCGCAGTTGCAGGCAGTGACCGCGATCAGCCTTTATCGCAGTCGCAAGTTCGACCTGGACGGGCGTCCGCTGACCCTGATCGGCGCGGACCTCGCGCAGCCCTCGCGCCAGGGATTCCGCTTCGTCGATGTTGCACCCGCGCAGGCGTGGGCTGCCTACGACCGTGGCGCGGTTCTGATCTCCGAGCCGCTGGCCAACCGGCTGGGCAGTGCTGCTGGGGGACGTATCGTGCTGCCGTCGCCTTCCGGTGAACGCAGCTACGCGGTCGGCGGGGTGTTCCGGGATTTTGCCAGCGAGCACGGCCGCCTGTTCATGCCCTGGCGAAGTTACCAAGAGGCGTGGCGCGACCGTTCAAGCACCACGCTCGCCCTGTTTTCCGAAACCCTGGCACCGGGGCAGCTGAAACAACAGGTCCTGCGCTCGGTTCCTGCAGCGGCAAACCTGTTGTTGACCGAGGCCGGGGTCGTTTACCAGGAGTCGATGGCGGTGTTCGAGCGGACCTTCCGCATCACCAATGTCCTGCGCTGGCTGTCGCTCGGAGTGGCGATAGTCGGCATTCTCAGCGCCTTGATGGCCATCCAGTTGCAGCGGCGCAAGGAGTTCGCGGTGTTGCGTGCCCTGGGGATGACCCGGGGGCAACTGGCTGCCCTGATCGTTGCCGAGTCGGTGCTGCTCGGTGCTGTCGCGGCGCTGATGTCCGTGCCCACCGGGATCCTGATGGCATGGGTTCTGACCGAGGCGGTGCAGTTCAGGGCCTTTGGCTGGACCATGCCGCTCACCCTCGAGTTGACGCCGCAGTTGCTCAACCTCGGCCTGGGCCTGCTGGCCGCCGCGCTGGCGGCGCTGTACCCCGCCTGGAGCGCCAGCCGCAGCGATCCGGCACCACACCTGCGGGAGGATTGAAGTGGTCCTGCGCGGAATCCTCCTCCTGCTGGGACTGTCGCTGGCCGGCTGCGATGGCAGCCCTCCGCCTGATGCAACGCAGGACACAGGACGGGACACAGGGCGGGTGAGTGTCAGCGAACGCATGGCGGCGCAGCCCGATCCCGGGTTCAAACGGGCCGACCGGCCGCGCGAATTCGATTTCCCTGCCGATCACGGCGCCCATCCGGAGTACGCGACCGAATGGTGGTACTTCACCGGCAATCTCGCCACGCAGGACGGCAGGCCGTTCGGTTACCAGTTGACCCTGTTCCGGGTCGGCCTGGCGGCAGGGATGCCGGCCGGCGATGCGCCGCTGCGCAGCACCCAGATGTACATGGGCCACCTTGCGATCACCGACATCCGGGAACAACGCCATCACAGCCAGGAACGTTTCAGTCGGGCTGCCGCGGGCCTTGCCGGGGCCCGGACCGTTCCCCTGCGGGTCTGGCTGGGCAGCTGGGCCATCTCCGGCCAGGCAACCGGGCCTTTCCCTCTCCGGCTACGCGCCGATGCAGAAGACATCGAAATCGACCTCACGCTCCAGCCTGGCGACAAGCCCCGCGTGCTGCAGGGCGATGCGGGTTGGTCGCAGAAGAGCGCGGCACCGGGCAATGCCTCTTACTACTACTCCCACACGCGCCTGCCCACCAGCGGGCGCCTGCGTGTGGGCGATGCCTGGTACCAGGTGAGCGGCAATTCCTGGTTAGACCGAGAATGGTCCAGTTCCGCGCTCGGCCCGGATCAGGCCGGTTGGGACTGGTTTGCGCTGCACCTGCAGGACGGGCGCGACCTGATGTTCTACCGCATGCGGGGCAAGCAGGGAGAGGCCCAGTCATTCAGCCAGGGTGTGTTGGTGGACCAGCACGGTGAGACACTGAAGCTGGATCTGGACAATACCCGTTTGAGTCCCAACCAACACTGGCAGAGCGATGCCAGTGGCGTCCGCTACCCGGTCGGTTGGCGCCTGCAGGTGCCGGGGAAGGGCATCGACCTGCAGATCGACGCGCGGGTGGCTGACCAGGAGATGAACCACAGCGTGCGCTATTGGGAGGGTGCGGTCGCGGTGAGCGGGAGCCACCGGGGCGTGGGCTACCTGGAAATGAGCGGCTACCAGTGATCCACAGCACCGGATAGCGAGGGTGGGCTGGCACCGGGGACACGGGGCCCAGGGGCTGGCTGGCGTGCGGGTTGGGATGCGCGGGGAAGGCCGCAACGCTTTCCTGAGTTACGGATCAGAAAACAAAGCAGGTGCGCAATGTGGCACGGTGCATCCTTTCGCTTCTTTGCACGTGGCAAGTCCCGGGACCACACGCAACCGTTGTCACCAGGGCGAGGCACGCGATGCAGGCCTGTGGCCGATCGACCGGGTACCCGCGAGGCGCCTCAGTTGTCAGGGGCGTAGCTTTTGATCACGTAGCCGCCGGACTTGTCGTCGCGCTGCAACTCCAGCAGCTTCCTTTTTCCGGCCTCTTCCAGCAATTGCCCGAAGGTGCGGAAGCCATGGTAGGTTTCGCTGAAGCCCGGCTTGCGCCGTTTGAGTGCCTGCTTGACCATGGAACCCCAGACCTTGTCCTCCTCGCCCCGCTCCTTGAAGAGGTCCTCAACCGTTTCCATGACCAGGTCCAGGGCCTCCTGCTGCTTGTCGGCCTCGGTGTCACTGGCGCTTTTCTTCGATTTTTTCCGTGCCGCGGCGGTGTGCTTGCGCCGCTGTTTCTCCGATTCCCTGACAAGATCGTCGTAATAAATGAACTCGTCACAGTTGGCCATCAGCAGGTCAGACGTGGATTGCTTCACCCCGACCCCAATCACGATCTTGTTGTTCTCGCGCAGTTTGCTGACCAGCGGGGAAAAATCGGAATCACCGCTGATGATGACGAAAGTGTCGACATGCGACTTGGTGTAGCAAAGGTCCAGCGCATCCACGACCATGCGGATGTCCGCCGAGTTTTTGCCCGATTGGCGGACATGGGGTATTTCGATCAACTCGAAGGCCGCTTCGTGCATGGCGGCTTTGAAGTCCTTGTAGCGATCCCAATCGCAATAGGCCTTCTTGACCACGATATTGCCCTTGAGGAGCAGGCGCTCCAGCACTTTCTGGATATCGAAGGCGGCGTACTTGGCATCCCGCACCCCCAGTGCCACGTTTTCGAAGTCGCAGTACAATGCCATGTTCCGGGTGTCGGGTTTCTCTGTCACGCCGTGTCTCCAAACTGGTGAGCGTTCGTTAGGGCGCCTCTAATGCAAAGGGGGCGACACAATTTGTCAGATCAAGGCGGAGATCGCGCTCAACAGCAGGTATTGCGAGGATCTCCAGCGATGAGATGACGGATTATGTCGTTCAAGAGGCTCTTTCAAGGATTGTTAGAGGTGCCCTTTATACACCAGAGCCTGCGGCGTTTTCCGAAACCCCGGCGCTGCGCAAGTGGAAACCTCAAAGAACCGCGCAAAAAGACTGGTTGGATCTACTCGCGTGCCAACCAAGGCCCCATAGTGAATTGGGATGAGCTCTTTTCACACCTTGCCTGCGGCTTGTTGCAGGGGGCAGGTCGAATCCGGCGGGGCGTTGGACACGAAAAAGCCCCGCACCTTGCGGTGCGGGGCTTTCGGGTAATTCAGGCGAGTGCTGAATTACTGGGCAGCAGGTGCGACCGGGGCAGCCGGAGCGGCCATCGGCGCCATGCCGTAGCCCGGGTAGGACTCGTAACCGTAGCCGGAGAAGTTGCCGGCGGTGTCGGCG
>JAZBPS010000241.1:0-6154 GCA_036353375.1 Halieaceae bacterium
CCAGCGCTTCGAGGGGTTCGTCGGTGTAGGGCTGAAGCCACTCCTCGCGACCGAAACGGGACTGGAACACCATGCGGTAGTCGTCCTCCGCAAGGCCCAGTGCCTCGGCCA
This sequence comes from Halieaceae bacterium, assembly GCA_036353375.1. Taxonomy (GTDB): domain Bacteria; phylum Pseudomonadota; class Gammaproteobacteria; order Pseudomonadales; family Halieaceae; genus JANQIO01. The sequence goes on from JAZBPS010000241.1 coordinate 112, forward strand.
GCAGCCGCGCCGTCTTGTGGCATTCACAGAAGTACGGGTCACCGGAATCGAAGTAGCGCTTGGGAATGCCGTGGAAGGACATCAGCAATTTTTCAGCACGGCCGTGGCTGTCCCACTGGCGGCGCACGGAGGCGGCCAGCGCGGCGATATAGTCAGGGTGATCGTGGTAGTGCGTCACCATGCGGAAATCGGGGAGCCAGCGACGCTGCTGGAAATCCTGCGCCACCGCGTCGAAAGTGGACGCCCCGGTGGGCGCGGAGTACTGCGGGTAAAGCGGCAACACCAGGATCTTGCGTGCACCCTGCTCACGCAGGGCTTCGATACCCTCGCTGATCGACGGGTTGCCGTAACGGAAGCCGAACTCCACTACCACCCGGTCGCCATAGGCCTGCCGCAGCCGCTCCCGGATACCCTCCGTCTGCAGGCGCGTGTGCACCAGCAGCGGGGAACCCTCGTCGCTCCATACCTCCGCATAGGCCTCTGCCGACTTTTTCGGGCGGACGTTCAGAATGACCAGGTTCAGGATCGGCCACCACAGCAAGCGCGGCAGGTCCACCACCCGGCGATCGGACAGGAATTGCTTCAGGTACGGCTTGAGTGCCGCCGCCGTCGGTGCCGCAGGGGTCCCAAGGTTGGTGACCAGCACACCGATTTTCGCGGCTTGCTGGTGTGAGAATATGGGCGTATCGACCGGTTCCATAACCACAATCTTCAGATGTCTAGCCTGTTATACGCTGCAGGTAGTCCAAAAGGATGACATTGAGTGCATCCGCGGCTTCCAGCGGCATCATATGCCCCGCGCCGGGGATCATCTCAACCGCGTGCAGCTTTGGAAAGATCGCCCGCATCAGGGCGATAGGATCGTCGCCGTGAAAACCCTCCAGGTCCACGTCCCGCTCACTGCCGATGAACCAGGCATCGACCTCACTGGTCACGCCCTCAAAGGGTTTGCGCTGCTCCCACTTGAGGTCCATGGAGCGATACCAGTTGAGCCCCCCGGTGAAACCCGAGCGGCTGTACTCAGTGACGAACAGCTCCAGATCCGCCTCTGAAAGCCAGGGCCAGGGCAGCGGCGGTGGCTCCGGCATGGCATCGATATAGCTGGTGCCGGGCGGGTGCTTGAACACCTCGAAGTAATTGGCCTGCCCACTCAGCAGCCACATCACCTTGCGCAGAAACTCACGGGGGGCGGCATCCAGGTCAAGGTCCGCCCGCGGCGGCACGCGGAAGTACTCGATGTGCAGGAAATGCTGTTCGCCCATCTCGCGGTATCCCACCAGCGGGGGCTTGTCCGGGTCGTGCGGTGCAGCGGGGTTTTCCAGGCAGATGATGGCGCGCACTCGCTGCGGATGGCGCAGGGCGAAATCCTGGATCGCGAAGGCGCCAAAATCGATGCCCACAAAGATTGCCTGCTCAAGCCCGCAGTGATCCAGCAGGCCCAGCAGGTCGCCGGTGATGGCATCCACGCCGTAGGCCTCCACCTCCGCCGGCGCGCCCGCCTGCCCCATGCCACGCATGGACGGTGCAATCACCCGGTAACCGGCCTCCGCCAGAGCCGGTATCTGCCGGTGCCAGCTGTACCAGAGCATGGGAAATCCGTGACACAGCACCACCGCAGGCGCGTCCGCAGGGCCCTGTTCCACATAATGGGCCGGAATGCCATTGATGGTGGTGTGTACGTGTCGCCAGTCGTTTGTCGGCATGGGTATCTCCCGGGCCGATGAGCCTGAGTTATTTTCTGGCCGTCCAGTAAACCATTGACCGTACCCTTGAGCAACGCCGCCCGCCCTCCGCAACCGGGTTCCAGCAGCGGGAGTCGCAGCCGCGCGCAAGGTTCCGCACAGACTGGGCTCCGTATTGCACACGCGCAGGTTTTGGTTGAGTCTTACCTGAACCCGGCAAATAAAGGTGCAGGAACATGATGCTGCGAACGCGGCAGGACGGCGGCGGCACGCCAGCCTCGGAACGCTGGGGCATCGACAGCGAACACGGCGTGCTGCGGGACCTGCTGGTCGGCCCTATTGATCACTACGTCTGGACGCCGGGCAACGCGGTGGCACAGCGCAGCGAACGCTCGGGGCTGACTTTTGACAAGGCCGTGGCAGAGGCCCAGTACGGCGAGATGATCGCCGCCTACCGACAGGCGGGCGTAACCGTGCATACGCTGGCCGCAGAGCCCGGCCTGCCCTACCAGCTGTATGCCAGGGACTCCAGCGTGATGACGCCCTGGGGCGCCATCATCATGCAGCTGCAGAAGCCCTACCGCCGCGGCGAGTACGCGGCGGTGCTGCGTTTTTACCTGGAAAACGACATTCCCATTTATGACATGGTCACCGCGGGTAATGTCGAGGGCGGCGATTTCATGCTGCTGAAACCCGGGCTGGCGGTGTGCGGTTTCTCCGGTGAGCGCTCCATAGAACCCGCCGTGCAACAACTGCGGGGCTGGTTTGAAGCCGAGGGCTGGGAGTTCCTGAGTTACGCCTTCGACCCGCATTTCCTGCACCTGGATGTGCAGATGGGCATGGTTGCCGAGGACCTGGCGGTGCTGTGCGTGGAAGCCGTGGATCCCGCATTCGTGCGCGCGCTGACTGAGCGCGGCATCCGGATTCTGGACATCAGCTATGGCGATGCCATGAACATGGGCACCAACGTGGTGGCCCTGGGCAACGAGCGCGTGCTGGTGCCGGCGGGCAACCAGCGGCTGATAGAGCAATGCCGGGCAGAAGGGCTGGAAGTGCTGGACCCGGATGTGGCGATGATCGCTGCCGGGGGTGGCTCGGTGCACTGCATGTGCCAGGCCCTGCGCCGCGACCCGGCCTGAGGGTTCAGCCTGCAGAACCAGTCGAACCGCCTTGTGCAGCATTACCCTGCGCCAGTGAACCTGTGGCAAAGCGCTGGTAGCATGTGGCTTCAATTTACCTGAGAGGGGTCAGAACAATAATGAGTACAGGACCAGCACTGGTTACCGGCGGCGGCAGCGGCATCGGCCGGGTGGCGGCACGCCAATTCGCAACGGCAGGTCGCCAGGTGGCGATTCTCGACGTCAACGAGGCGGGGCTGAAAGAAACCGCCGAGGGCTTCGACGGCATTCATGTTTATCCGGTGGATATCACCGATTACGCCGCCGTGTGCGCCGCAGTCGAGGATTTCGAGGGCCGCTGCGGGCCGCTGGAGCGGGTGTATAACTGCGCGGCCATTATGCCCTTCGGCAAACTCACCGAGCAGGACCCCGCGGTGACCAACAAGATGATGAGCATCAACTACGGCGGGCTGGTGCACATCACCCGGGCCACGCTGCCGGGCATGGTGGAACGCGGCCGGGGCGACTTCGTCAGCTTCGCCTCCGCCGCCGGGCTCATCCCTGCCATGCTGATGGGGGGCTACAACGCCAGCAAGGCCGCCGTGGTGTACTACACCGAGGTGCTGTACCACGAGAACCGCAACTCCGGCGTGCGCTTTGCCTGTGTGTGCCCGCCCCCGGTGGCGACCCCGCTTCTGGACCAGGGCAAGGAAACCGCCTGGCCCAAGTTGATGGAGTCAACGGAAGGGTCTGAAATCACGCCGGAGACCGTACTGGAAGCCATCGAGAAAGACCTGGAGAAAGGCCGCTTCATGGTGATGGTCAACCGGGCCACCCGCATCGGCGCGCTGATGCGCCGCTTTGCACCGGGAATGATCTGGAAAGACATTCACAAGAAGGAAGGCTGGTAAAAACTGCCCCCGCTCAGGGGTTCACCAGTCGAAAGGTCAGGTTGAGGCGCGGCTTGCAGTGGCGTGACAGTTTCGCCAGGCCGTGCTTCCAGTGGTGTTGCGTGGGGCCCTGCATCAACAGCAGGCTGCCGTGCCCCAGGGGCAGCTTCACCGGTGCCAGGTCCTTGCGCTGGCGGTGCTTGAAGGTGAGTACCCTCTCCTCTCCAAAGCTCAGTGACGCAATCACCGGATTGGGCCCCAGCTCCCGCTCGTCATCGGCGTGCATGCCCATGCTGTCGCGCTGGTCCCGGTACAGGTTCAGCAACACACTGTTGAAATGTGCCCCGCTGATAGCTCCCACCGCATCCCGCAAGGTCGCCAGCAGCGGCGTCCAGGGCAATGGGTCCAGGGTCAGTCCGGAGTAAGTGTAGCGGCTGTCGGCATCGCCGTGCCAGGCGTGCAGGCGGGGCTGGGGATGAGTTTTCCCGAATACCGTGACATCGTCCTGACGCCAGTCGGTTTCCTGCAACAGTTGCTTAAGCACCGTGTCGGGCGACAGGCCCAGATCAGGCGCAGGCCAGTAACGCACATCGGCGTCTGGCATGGGCAGGTTTTCCGGGCTGTCGAAGAGGTCTGGATTCACGCTGAAGCGCCCTGGCACAACAGCCAGCAGTATATCGACGTCAGCGCCGCGCTAGTCAGGCAGTGCCACCAGCAAATCGTGCAGCTGCATGCGCTTGTCGGGCACCAGGCCCAGGCGATGCTCCAGGTAGTTGTCGATGCTCTCGTGCTGCGCATGAATCAAACGCAGCGCCTCGCCCAGATAATCGCGCTCCACCTGCATCAGTTTGCGCAGGGCTTCACCGGTAAGCTGCTTGCCGTAGCCCGGCATCTCCATCACACCCTCGATCAAGCCGTCCACATAGTTGGCCGTGATGTGGTTGGTGGCGAGATAATCATGCATTACAACCTCTTCCTCGGCGCCCAGGGCGAACAGGGTCATGGCCGCGGCAAAGCCGACCCGATCCTTGCCGGCCGAGCAATGAAACACGATGGGATAACGGTCCTCGTCCAGCAGCAGGTGCAGGAACTCGCTGAACACGTCGCTGAAAATCTCCACGAACTGGCGGTTGGCCATGCGCAAAAATTCCACCGCATCGTCCGGCCCCATTTCGCCGCGCTCCAGGCTGCGGCGCAGGGTCACCACGTCGGCGGCCTCGGCACTCACCGGCAGCCAGATCTGCTCCACCGCCGGGTTATCGATGCGGTCCAGCACCTCGTCGCGCTCCTCCTTACGGCGAAGGTCGATCACAGTGCGAATGCCCACCTCCTCCAGCAGCACCTGGTCGGCATCGGTGAGACGCCCCAGGTGGTCCGACCGGAACAAGCGCCCGTCGCGCACGCGCTTGCCGCCGGCCAGCGGGTACCCGCCCATATCGCGAAAATTATGGGCGCCTTCGAAATCAAGCTTCAGGGGGAGATGATCCATCAGGTTACTCGTTACAGCACATTTCCATTTTTACATGCGGTGCTAAGACCCGCATTACCAAAATTGCGTTCGTCTATGATGCTTGAAAGAACACTTCCAAGGGTACACCGTTCGGCGACGCGCGCGGGACGTAATGCTTGTTTTCAGGGCACGCCGTGAATACATCCATGTAGGCTCGGCTGCGGCCGTCCCTGGCCGCAGACGGCCCTGAAAACAAGCATTACGCCCCACGCGCTCCATCAGAGCAAATTCAAGTTTAGAGCTTCGCAGGTATGTGCTTGAACAACAAAAAAGCCCTGCTCAAGGCAGGGCTTTAAAGTGCACATCCGTGACCGTAGGCTAGGCCGCTTCAGACTTCGCCTCTTCCGGTGCCGGGGCGCCGTTGAGGCCGGGCCAGCGGGAGCCGGAGATGGTGTCGGCGAAAGGCAGGAAAGCGTCGGGATCCAGCGGGCCCGCCAGGGTAATCTGGCGATCCAGGAAGATAGGCCACCACAGGTGCGCCGATACCTGCTCACGCATGGGCAGCTTGCTGGCCAGCGGGTCCCAGGGGCTGTCGCGCAGCAGCAGGGTGCCGTTCACTTTTTCCCGGCGCGCCGTGCCGTATTTGCTGGCGACGTGCACCACGTGAGGCGGGAAGTCGTAGCCGGTGGCGGGGCCACCCACGGATACCGCCCGGGATACCTTGATCCACCACTCGTTCTGTACCCACTCGTCCATGGGCTCGTCCACGCCGGTGGACTGACCATCGAACTCAACAAAGGTATAGCCCTGGTGGATGCAGCGGGCGTGCACCTTGTCCAGCATGCGGTAGTAGTGCGTTTCGCAGGGATACTTGGGCTGACCGTTGGTTTCCTGGGAAATGAA
>JAZBPS010000242.1:0-7281 GCA_036353375.1 Halieaceae bacterium
GTGATTCTTTACGCAGTCGGTACCGGGCCGGTAAAGGGGTTCGCGGTGACGCTCTCCATCGGCATCCTCACGTCCATGTTCACAGCCATTCTCGGCACGCGGGCATTGATCAATCTCATCTACGGCGGGCGTAATGTGAAGCGCCTGGCCATCGGTTGAGCGAGCGGAGAACGGGATGAAAGTGATCAATTTCATGGGCCAACGCGTGATCGCACTGGTATTCAGTCTGCTGTTGCTGGCCGGCAGCGCCGTATCGCTGGTGCTCAATGGCCTCAACTGGGGCCTGGATTTTACCGGTGGCACGCTGGTGGAAGTGCATTACAGCGACACCGTAGCACTCGAAGCGGTGCGGGATAACCTGCAGAGCAACGGCTTCGAGGGCGCCATCGTGGTCAGTTTTGGCACCGACCGGGATGTGCTGATCCGCCTGCCGCAGGGCTACTCCGACAAGGACGGTGCCCGTCTCCTGTCCCAGCTGCAGGCCGCCTACGCGGGCGACGTGGAACTGCGAAGAATCGAGTTTGTCGGACCCCAGGTGGGTGAGGAACTGCGGGAGCAGGGCGGCCTCGCGATGCTGATGGCCCTGGGGCTGGTCATGCTCTACGTGGCGTTCCGCTTCCAGTTCAAGTTTTCCATGGGCGCGGTGGTGGCGCTGGCCCACGATGTGCTCATCACCCTCGGGTTTTTCTCCATCACCGGTATCGACTTTGACCTGACGGTGCTGGCGGCGCTGCTGGCGGTCATCGGCTACTCCCTGAACGACACCATCGTCGTCTCCGACCGGATACGCGAGAACTTCCGCAAGATCCGCAAGGCCGAGCCGATCGAGGTTATCAATATTTCCCTGACCGAGACCCTGGCGCGTACCCTGGTGACCTCGCTGACCACCTTGCTGGTGCTGGTGGCGCTGGCGGTATTCGGCGGCGAGATGATCTTTGGGTTTGCCGTCGCACTGCTGGTGGGCGTGCTGATCGGTACCTACTCCTCCATCTACGTTGCCGCCAACAGCCTGCTTTTGCTGGGTATCAGCAAGGAAGACCTGATGCTGCCGGTCAAGGAAGGGGTGGAGCAGGACGATTTGATGCCCTGACGCAACCGCGTCTTGCCCGGTTCTTCGAGCCGGGCGCCCAGCCAGGATTCAGGTGATATGGCCCAGGGCGGGGCGGGTCACCTGCAGCACCGCCTTGAAGCACTTGGGGTTGCCGCAAACAACGTTGCCGCTCTCCATGTAATCGCTGTCGCCATTGAGGTCCGCAATCAGTCCGCCCGCTTCCCGCACCAGCAGGCTGCCCGCGGCGATGTCCCAGGGCGACAGGCCCAGCTCCCAGAACCCGTCCAGGCGACCCGCTGCCACGTAGGCAAGATCCAGCGCGGCCGCACCGGCGCGGCGGATGCCGGCACAGCTCGCGGCCAGTTTCTCAAGTGTTTCGGTGTAGGCGGACAGGTGTTGGCTCTGGTGTTCGCGAAACGGGATGCCGGTGCCCAGCAGCGCGCCGTCCAGCGACGAAAGTTTGCTCACCCGTATACGCCGCCCGTTCAACTGGGCACCGCGGCCGCGGCTGGCGACGAATTCTTCACGCCGGATCGGGTCCAGAACCACCGCGTGTTCGATCCTGCCCTTGTACTCGCAAGCGATAGACACGGCGTAGTGCGGAATGCCGCGCAGAAAGTTGGTTGTGCCGTCCAGCGGGTCGATGATCCAGCGATACTCCGAGTCGGGGTTGCCGCTGAGGCCGCCTTCCTCTGCCATGAACGCGTGTCCCGGGTAGGCTTTTTGCAGCTGGAACAGAATTTCCTGCTCGGCAGCCCGGTCCACCTCGGACACAAAATCATTGGCCCCCTTGGTCTCTACTTCAATGCGGTCGAGCTGTTCGCTGGCGCGAGCGATGATGTCACCGGCCTTCCGCGCTGCGCGCAGGGCGATGTGGCTCATGGGTTCCATGCGGGGGGTCCTGACGGCGGTTCGATGGCGCGCGAGTATAGCAGATCTGCTACACTCCGCGCCCTTTCTGCGGGGGTCAGCGTGGACTTTGACAACATCCGTATCGTACTGGTGAATCCTTCACACCCCGGCAATGTGGGTGCCGTTGCCCGGGCTATGAAGAACATGGGGTTGGGTCGTCTCTATCTGGTGGGACCCAGGGCTTTTCCCCATGAGGAGGCGACCTGGCGCGCAGCCAGTGCGGCAGACGTGCTGGAGCGTGCCTGCGTCACCGACACGCTTGCCGCGGCAGTGGCCGACTGCTCCCTGGTCATCGGCACCAGCGCCAGGGACAGGCGCATTCCCTGGCCCAGCCTGGACCCGCGTCGCTGCAGTGAAACCGTGCTGGCCGCCGCGGCGCGCGAGGAGCAGGTCGCACTGGTTTTCGGCCGCGAAGACAGTGGCCTGAACAACGAAGAGCTGCAGGCCTGCAACCTGCACCTGTACATACCCAGCCATGAGGACTATTCCAGCCTCAACCTGGCAATGGCGGTGCAGGTGGTGGCGTATGAGCTGCGCATGCGGTTGCTGGAGGAGAGCCTGCCGGCCACGCCCTGCCATACCTGGGATGCGCCCTGGGCGACAGCCGAGAACGTGGAGCGTTTTTACCTGCATCTGGAGGAAACACTCACCCAGATCGAATTCCTTGACCCGGCTGCCCCGCGCCAGCTTATGACCCGGCTGCGCAGGTTGTACGGGCGTGTGCAGCTCGATGAGATGGAGCTCAATATCCTGCGCGGCATTCTCACGGAAACCCAGCGCGTGGCGAGCCAGGCCGGACCCAGGAAAAAGGATTAATTTAGTTCCGTAACCTATTGTTATTAATATTAAAAATATAGATAAAACACTGCGCAGGTCATGCCGTCTGCTTGCAGCGGTATGCCACATTCACGATACTGCCGGGCAATGACCGGAGCTGCTATGCAAAAGCCTGTATACCTCGACTATTCCTCCACCACGCCGGTTGCCCCGCGGGTAGCGGCGGCGATGGCTGCCTGCCTGACGGCCGATGGCGTGTTTGCCAACCCCGCGTCCCGCTCCCACCGGCTGGGCTGGCAGGCGGAGCAGCTTGTGGAAGAGGGGCGCAACCAGCTCGCGGACCTGATCAACGCCGACCCGAGGGAGATTATTTTCACCAGCGGGGCCACCGAGTCTGACAACCTCGCCATCAAAGGCGCGGCGCAGAGCCTCGCCGAATGCGGTCGCCATGTGATCACCTCCCGGATCGAACACAAGGCGGTGCTGGATTGCTGCCAGTGGCTTGAAGGGCAGGGCTTTGATGTGTCGTACCTGGCGCCTGCCGCTGACGGCAGCATTGCCCCTGGCGCTGTAGCGGACGCCCTCCGGCCTGACACGGTGCTGGTAACCCTGATGCACGCCAACAATGAGACCGGCGTGCTCAACGACATTGCGGCCATCGGCGCGCTTTGTCGCGATCGCGGCGTGGCGTTTCACAGCGATGCCGCGCAAAGTGTGGGCAAGATCCCGGTTGATGTGGCAACGCTGCCCGTGGACATGTTGTCTATATCGGCCCACAAGTTTTATGGACCCAAGGGCGTGGGTGCGCTGTACCTGCGTCGCGGATACAGCCCGGCGCCGCTGGCGCAGATACACGGCGGCGGCCACGAGCGGGGCATGCGTTCCGGTACCCTGGCGACGCACCAGATAGTTGGCATGGGTGAGGCTGCGGCGCTGGCCGCGGAAACGCTGTCAAAGGACGCCGAGCGCATATCCACACTGCGCGAGCGACTCTGGACGCACCTGCAGGCGCAGGGCGGCGTGCATCTCAACGGCGATGCCCCTGCGCGGCTGCCGGGCACGCTGAATGTTGCCTTCGAGGGCGTCGAGGGTGAAACCCTGCTCAGTGCGTTGCCCGACCTTGCCCTCTCCACGGGCTCAGCCTGCACCTCGGCGGCGATTGAGCCCTCCCACGTGCTGCGGGGCATGGGCTTGCCCGACGCGTTGGCCCATAGCTCCCTGCGCATCACGGTGGGTCGCTACACCACCGCGGAAGAGATCGATTTCGCGGCACAGCGGTTTACCGAGGTGCTGGCGCGGCTGCGGCCCGGTTCGCTCAGGAATACACAGGGCGCTTGAAATTGCTCGCATAAGCTGCTGATTTAAAATAAAAATAAGATGAAAATCAGGGTGCAAGGGCCGCCGCCAGCCCGTATAATACGCGCGCTTTTTTAGGCTGGTTACGGGGTTGCCCCACATCGGTGCATCCGGCCAGTTTCCATTTCTAGCGGAGATATGTCATGGCAATTGAACGCACCCTTTCCATCGTGAAGCCGGATGCAGTGGGCAAGAACGTGATCGGCGAGATATACAGCCGCTTCGAGCAGAACGGGCTACGCGTTGTCGCTGCAAAGATGCTGCGCCTCAGTGATGCCGTGGCCGGCGGGTTTTACGCCGAGCACAGCGAGCGTCCGTTTTTCCCCGCGCTGATCGAATTCATGACGTCTGGCCCGGTCATGGTGCAGGTGCTTGAGGGTGAGAATGCGGTTGCGAAGAACCGCGAGCTGATGGGTGCGACCAACCCGCAGGAGGCGGCAGCGGGAACCATTCGCGCTGACTTTGCCCAGTCCATCGACGCGAATGCGGTGCACGGTTCAGATTCGCCGGCGTCTGCGGCGCGGGAGATCGCGTACTTTTTCGCTGCCAGCGAGATCTGCGAGCGCTGATCATGACTGCCGAGCGCACCAACCTGCTGGGTCTGCCCCTGCCGAAGATGCAGGCGTTTTTTCGCGACATTGGCGAGAAGCCGTTTCGCGCCCAGCAGGTGCTCAAGTGGATACACCACGGGGGGCAGACCGATTTTGCGCAGATGACCAATCTCAGCAAGGCGCTGCGAGAGCGTCTGGGCGAGATCGCCGAGGTGCGTCCGCCGGAAGTGGTAAGCCAGCAGGATTCCGAAGACGGTACCCGCAAGTGGGCCGTCAGGGTTGCCGGCGGGGGCCTCGTGGAGACCGTGTTTATCCCGGATGGCAAACGCGGCACCCTGTGTGTCTCCTCCCAGGTGGGCTGCAGCCTCGACTGCAGCTTCTGTTCCACAGGCAAGCAGGGCTTCCAGCGCGACCTCACGGCAGCTGAGATTATCGGCCAGGTGTGGCTGGCGCTGGATTCTTTTGACAGTTTCCAGAGCGGCAAGGACCGCAAGGTCACCAACGTTGTGATGATGGGGATGGGTGAGCCGCTATTGAATTTCGACAATGTCGTGGATGCTATGGACCTGATGATGGACGACCTGGCCTACGGCATATCCAAGCGCCGCGTAACCCTGAGTACCTCCGGTGTTGTGCCCATGCTGGACCGTCTGGCGGAGGTCAGCGAAGCATCCCTGGCCGTATCCTTGCACGCACCGAATGACAGCCTGCGCAACGAACTGGTGCCTATCAATCGCAAATACCCCATCAAGATGCTGCTGGACAGTGCCAGGCGTTACATCGATGCGCAGCGCGACAGCAAGCGTGTGGTAACCATCGAGTACACGCTGATTGCCGGCGTGAACGACCAGGTGGAACACGCCCGGGAACTGGCGGTACTGCTGAAGGACTTCCCCTGTAAAATAAATTTGATTCCCTTCAATACATTTGCACAATCCGAGTATCAGCGCCCCAGCGGCAACGCTGTATCGCGTTTTTGGCAGGTGCTGGTGGACGCCGGTTTTATCGTGACTGTGCGCACCACCCGCGGGGACGACATCAGCGCCGCCTGCGGGCAGTTGGTGGGTGATGTGGTGGACCGGACGCGCCGGTCCCAGCGCTATCGTGAGCGTGCCGCGCAGGCGGCAACGGATGAGCAGGTAATAAGGTGGGGATAGGTTTGGCCGATACGCTTGCAGGTGGTCGCTTTATCGCTACTGCGTCGGGCAGGTCGCTGTCTGCCGGACTGCGTCGCCTCGCGGTGCTGTTGCTGTTGCTGCCCGGCCTGACGGCCTGCATCACCCAGTCCGAGCGGGTGTTCAATACCGAGGTGTCCAAGGAAGAGGCGCTCACCCGGCGCGTGGAACTCGCCCGCAAGTACATCGGCGATGGCAACTGGGAGGATGCAAAGCGCAACCTCAAGCTCGCCGAGGAAATCGACTCCCGCAACCCTGAAGTGTATGAAGCCTTTGCGCTGGTGTACCAGAGCACCGGTGAGTATGAGCAGGCCGAGGAGAACTTCGAGCGCGCCATTTCCCTGCAGAAGGATTTCTCCCGGGCGCGCAACAACTACGCCGCCTTTCTTTATTCCCAGGGTCGCTTCGAAGAGGCCCAGAGCCAGCTTGAACTGGTGATCAAGGACACGCTGTACGAGTCTCGCCCCCAGGCCTTTATCAATCTCGGTTTGTGCCGTATCCGCCTGGGCAATGACGATGGCGCCCGCGACGCACTGCGGCGCGCCCTGACCATGGACCGGGGCAACAGTCTTGCCACCATAGAGCTGGCCAGTCTTGAATTCCGGGCGGGAAACTACGATCTCGCTGAGCGCTACCTGGAGAACTATCGCAAGTTCCGGCGCCAGCAGCCGCCGCGTGCGCTCTGGCTGGGCCTGCAACTGGCGCACGCCCGCGACGATGCCAACGCCAAGGCCAGTTACGCGCTGGCGCTGCGCAACCTCTACCCCGACTCCGCGGAATACCGTGCCTATGAGCAGGCGGTGAAGAATGGAGAACTCTGAGGCGCCCGGCGCGCTGCAGGAGGGCCCCGGCGACATCTTGCGTCGCGCGCGCGAGGACGCGGGCATTGCGCCGCGGGAAATGGCAGACCAGCTCAACTGGCTGCCTTCGCACGTTACCGCGATCGAGGAGAACCGCTTCGGGGATTTGCGCAGCCAGGCCTTTGTGCGCGGTTACCTGCGCGCTTACGCCAGGGCGCTGGGTCTGGACGAGGGTGCGTTGATTGAACGCTTCAATGCGCTTGCCGCCGATCAACAGCCCCGGCGGGAGGAACCCCCCGCCAGGGCAAAGTCCGCAGGCAATGCCGGCACGTCCGCCAACACCACGATGTGGGTGGTGCTGGGTTTGCTGTTCGCCGCAATGGTGGTGGTGATGATCTGGATGCGCGAGCGACCGGCGGAGACCACCGTCCCCACGCCACCGGCTGACGGCGCAGGCGCGGGCGCACTGGATGTTGAGCAGCGCGCGGCGCCGGCACCCGCGCCTGCTGAAGCGTCTTCCACAGCAGAGACCCTGGCCCCGCCGGCGACGGAGTCCGTAGACGAGCAGATCGATACGCCGTCCAGCGCTATAGACGCACTGGAGCAAGCGCCAGCCGATGAGCCGGTAAGCGCTGCTGTGCCGGCGCTGGAGGAGGAAA
>JAZBPS010000243.1:0-3888 GCA_036353375.1 Halieaceae bacterium
AAATCCGTCGGTGGAGATCTCTATACCTTCCAACTGCGGCAGGACAAACGCCTGTTCATCGCCGTGGGTGATGTATCTGACAAAGGTGTGCCAGCGGCCTTGTTAATGGCCAGGGCGATGACCCTGCTGCAGCAGTATGTCTACACCTCGCTGGAGGCCGGGGACATTCTGGCGCGGCTCAACGAGGAACTGTTGGAAGGCAACGACAACTGCATGTTCCTCACGTTATTTATTGGCTGGCTGGACCTCGAAAGCCTCGAGCTCAGCTACGCCAGCGGCGGCCATACCGCGCCCTGCCTGTCGCGCGCAGGCGAGGTCCTGGCGCTTGAGCAGGCATCGGGGCCGGCCCTTGGGCTCGCGGAGGACCAGACGTTCCCCGACAACCGTTTTGCGCTGGAAGCCGGGGACGTGCTGGCTGTATTTACTGACGGTATCGACGAGGCCTTTAACGGTGCGGGTGAACAGTTCGGCGTGGAGGCGCTCAGCACTGTTCTGCAGAACGTCTCGGGTAACAGCCTCGAGGCACAGGGCAAGGCAATTCTCCAGGCGGTTGAGGCCCACCAGGGAGACATGCCGCAATCCGACGATATCACGCTGATGCTGTTGCAACCCCGCGCAGCTGGCAGCGCCCGTACACGCATTTTGCTGCGGGATGACCCCGGGGCAGTGTCCACACTTCAGGCGTGGATGGCGCAGCTACTGGAAGAAGCGGAAATCTCGCTGGCGGTAAAAAACGAAATGATGTTGGTGGCAGAGGAAGTGGTAACGAATGTATTCAAGTACGGGCAGCTCGCACCGAGTGATGGTGTGCTGCTGGAGCTTGATATACAGGCAGACCACATCAGGATGATATTTACAGACGAGGGCATTCCCTTCGACCCGCTGGCGCAGGCCCAGCGCTCTCGCCTGGGAGAGAATATCGACGACGCGGATATCGGCGGGCTTGGTGTACACTTGCTTGAGAGCCTTACGGATGAACAGCACTATCAGCGACGAGCTGATAAGAACCGGCTCACTCTGATCAAACATGTAACCCGACAAACCCGGGAATAAACGCGGCTGCAGCAGGAAAAACAGCAGGACACCGACATGGAACTACGCACCGACGTACACTACGACGACACCAAATCTGTAGCGCGGGTAGCACTGATTGGCGCTCTCAACACAGATACCGCCCCAGGGTTTGAAGCCAGCCTGGCGGACGTGGTAGCCAAGGGCTACGCCCTGACCGTGCTGGACATGCGCGACCTCGACTACATCAGCTCCGCTGGTCTGCGGGTGATTTTCAAGGCCGCTAAACAGGTAAAGAGCGCGGGCAACCGTCTCGCGGCAGCAAACAGAAAGCCGCATATCGAGAAGGTATTCGAGATCCTGAAAGCGCTGCCCGACATGGCGGTGTTCGCAAACGACGCAGAAATGGATGAGTATCTTGAATCCATGCAGGCCCAGGTCAGGGGTGAGAGCTGACTGGCGCCTCGCCGCTTCTCAAGAAGTTTACGATCCACTGGCCGACACGCTCCCTGTCAAGGTCACGGGCGAGAGACGCCTTCCCCTCGGTGTAGGTTTGTTCCCCAATCACGCTGCGCCGAATATCCAGTAAGCGCTCCGAGTAGCCTTTGATAAATTCGGGGTGACCCTGAAACGTCAGTATGTGTTCGCCCAGCTGGCACACAGCGTTTTCACAAAAGTCACTGCCCGCCAGTCTTTGCGTGCCCGGTGCCATCGCAGTCACCTGGTCCTGGTGACTCACCAACACATCAAAATTTGCATCCCCGCCATCGTGCCAGACAGGCAGCGTGTCGAAGCGAGCACCGTGAGCGCCAACGCCCCAGCCCTTGTCTGATTTTTCGGTACGACCGCCCAGCGCGTGCGCGACCATCTGGTGACCAAAACATATGCCGACCAGCTTCTTACGTCGATCGTGCAGCGCTCTGACGAACTCGGCGAGCCTGTGAATCCAGGGCTTATCCTCATAGACGCTGGACTTGCTGCCAGTGATCAGATACGCGTCCACCTCGTCAATATCGCCGGGATATTCCCCCTGCTCCACGTCGTAGGTAACAAAGGAAAACTCGGGAGCCAGCGGGGACAGCAGCGCCTCGAACATGTCGGGATACTCCCCGAACTCATCCACCAGCTCCTCCCGGACGGCATCAGTCTTGAGAATTCCAATTCGCATGTTGCGACCCGCTGTCGATAGAATGGCGCATGGTAAATGAAAACACCGGCGGTATCGACGCGGCCATAAACGCCGTCGTAGCACCTGCAACCGAGGTTCTTTCCCGCGTGGTGTTCTACAGCGTGCCCGTTGGCGAAGCCCAGTTGCCGCTGATCGTGCTCTGGCTCATTGTCGCGGCAACATTCTTTACCGTGTACTTCGGCTTTATCAACCTGCGCGGTTTCGGACACGCATTCCGACTGCTGCGCGGTGACTATTCAGACCCCGAACACCGTGGCGAAGTCAGTCATTTTCAGGCACTGGCAACGGCTGTCTCCGGTACGGTAGGTATTGGCAATATCGGCGGCGTCGCGGTGGTGATCAGTCTTGGAGGCCCGGGTGCGACATTCTGGCTTGTCCTCGCGGGCCTGTTGGGCATGTCCACCAAGATGGCCGAGTGCATCGCCGGTGTGAAGTACCGACGGCACCACCGCGACGGTACCGTGTCCGGTGGCCCGATGTATTACCTGGAACACAGCATGCGGCGTCGCGGGCTGGCTGTACTGGCAAAACCGCTGGGTGCTTTCTACGCCCTGTCTATCGTTGTGGGCTGCCTGGGGATCGGCAACATGTTCCAGTCCAACCAGGCCTACAACCAGGTTCTCTTCATCACGGGCGGCGCCGACGGCATCATGCAAGGGCGCGGCTGGCTGTTTGGTCTGGTCATCGCAGCGGCTGTCGCAACGGTCATCGTGGGCGGGCTGCGCAGCATCGCCCGCGTTACCGGCAAGCTGGTCCCGTTCATGGCTTTGGCGTATGTGCTGCTGAGCCTGCTGGTGCTATGGCTGAACGCAGAGCGCCTGCCCTGGGCCATTAACGCCATCCTGACGGAAGCATTCTCACCGACGGCCATTTCCGGTGGCGCGGTTGGCGTCATGATCCTGGGTTTCCAGCGCGCGGCGTTTTCCAATGAAGCGGGCATTGGCAGCGCCGCCATCGCGCACGCCGCAGTGCGCACCGAAGAACCCGCCACCGAGGGGTTCGTCGCATTGATGGAGCCGTTCATCGACACGGTTGTGGTTTGCAGCATGACAGCCCTGGTCATCCTGACCACGATTTACCATCCGGGCATTGCCGAGGGTGGCGTGCAGGGTGTGGAACTGACGTCGGCGGCCTTTTCCAGCACCCTGGGCTGGTCCACGGTGCCGCTGTCGCTGATCGCAATACTGTTCGCCTTCTCCACCATGATTGCCTGGTCCTACTATGGCCTGAAGGGTTGGATATATCTTGTGGGAAACGGTCGCAAGCGTGAGTTGGCGTTCAATCTCGCATTCTGCGGGTTCTGTGCGCTGGGCTGCACGGTGGAGCTGGGCGCAGTGCTGGACTTCTCGGACGCCATGGTTTTTCTTATAGCCTTTCCCAATATCATCGGGCTGTACCTGCTTGCACCAGACCTCAAGGCAGAGCTCAGTGCCTACAGGGCGCGGGTGGCAGGCGTTGGCGCCGTCACAAAAGCTACATAAATCTTTCACGGACAGGCAATGGGACCCTCGTAGAGTTCCGACATGCCGCTACTGACTGCATTGCTTCAAGCCGACCTGCGTCTGTTTGCGTGGTTGTTCAAAAACGGTGAGCGCTACCTGCTTATCGTGCCGGCGCGTGCCGTGTCGCGTTCCGGCGATGGCTATCTCCATGTTCTGGTGCCCCTGCTGCTTATTCTGATGGGCGTG
>JAZBPS010000244.1:0-13013 GCA_036353375.1 Halieaceae bacterium
GCCGTCGTCGAGCGAGACATGGACGTCACGCTTTTAGCGTGTCCGTAAAGCCAACATACAAGTTTGCAGCCGGGTTTTGGCACCAAACCCCACACAGCCGGGTTCTGGTACCAGACCCGCGGGCACACCAAGCTCCGCAGCGGGGTTCTGGTACCCGACCCCTTCGGCACGAGGCCCACAGAAATTTGTGCTGACGCCGCTGTTTGCCGCACAATCGACGGCCCAGCAGATAGAACACACCCGATGCAAGAAAGCGAATACCCCGCCGATTTCGGTCCTTACAGTGACGACCCCGAAATCGCCGCCATCAAAATGCTGCCGCACTCCATCGAGGCCGAGCGCTCCGTACTCGGCGGCCTCTTGCTATCCGGGGATAACTGGGATGCCGTGGCCGAGTTGGTCACCCACAGTGATTTTTACCGCGCCGACCACCGCGTGATCTACCGCCACATGGCGCGGCTGGCAGACACCAGCCAGCCCATTGACCCCGTCACCGTTGCCGATGCCCTCAATGCCAGCGGCGAGTTGGAAAACGCCGGCGGCTTTGCCTATCTCGCCGAGTTGGCGGAATCCACCCCCAGTGCCTCCAATATTCGCGCCTACGCCACCGTGGTGCGCGACCGCTCCGCCCTGCGGCACCTGATACAGGCCGCCCAAGATATCGCCGACTCCGGGTATCACCCCGAGGGGCGAACCTCCGACGAGCTGATCGACGAGGCCGAGCGCAAGATCATGCAGATCTCCGAGCAGGGCCCCAAAGCCGGTGGCCCCCAGGAGGTGAACCCCCTGCTGAACCGGGCCGTGGGCCGCATCGAGGAGCTGTACACCTCCGGTGGCGATATCACCGGCCTCAGCACCGGCTATAAAGAACTGGACGGCATGACCTCCGGCCTGCAGCCCGCCGACCTGATCATCGTCGCGGGCCGGCCCAGTATGGGCAAGACCGCCTACGGCATGTGCCTGGTAGAGCACGCCGTGCTGAACCAGGACAAACCCGTGCTGGTGTTCAGTATGGAGATGCCCGCCGACCAGTTGATCGTGCGCATGCTGTCCTCCATCGGGCGCATCGACCAGACCCGCATTCGTAACGGCAAACTCGAGCAGGAGGACTGGCCCAAGTTGTCCTCGGCCGTTACCAAACTCAAGGATTCACCGCTGTACATCGACGATACGCCCGCGCTTTCACCCACCGAGATTCGCTCGCGGGCCAGGCGCGTTGCCCGCGAGGCCGGGGAGCTGTCCATGATTATGGTGGATTACCTGCAGTTGATGCGCGTGACCGGCTTCACCGAGGGCCGCACCGCCGAGGTGTCGGAAATCTCGCGCAACCTCAAGGCCATTGCCAAGGAGTTCAACTGCCCGGTCGTGGCCCTGTCACAGCTCAACCGCGCCCTGGAACAGCGGCCCAACAAACGTCCCGTTAACTCCGACCTGCGGGAATCCGGCTCCATCGAGCAGGACGCCGACGTGATCATGTTTATCTACCGGGACGAGGTGTACAACGAAGAGAGCCCCGACAAGGGCACCGCCGAGATCATTATCGGCAAGCAGCGTAACGGGCCTATCGGCGTCTGCCGGCTCGCCTTTATCGGCCAGTACACCCGCTTCGAGAACCTCGCCCGGGGCGGCGACTACGGCGAGGGGTATTAGTCCCCGATAGGCAGCCGGCCAGTAATCGGGGCCAAATACCTACTCGCTGCGGTGCATATTTGGTGCAATAATGCACCAAACGTCACCAGAGGACCGATCGCCATGCCCAGGCAAAGCATTTCATTCACGCCCCCGAACGACGAGTGGTTGAAGGCACAAGTCGAGAGTCAGGAGTTTTCGAGCAAGAGCGACGTCGTCAATGATCTCATTCGCAAAGCGCGCGAAATTGAAGCGATCCGCGCGCGATTGATTGCGGCTGAGCAGAGTGGGTTTACCGATCTCGACCGGGACGAGATCCTCAACGAGGCCAGGGAAACAATCCGCCGTGGGAAGCTATAGGCTTTCCGAAAATGCAAAAGCCGATCTAATCCGAATTTATAGTCGAGGGGTGCGAGAGTTCGGAGAAGAGCAAGCAGAGAATTACTTCAACGGATTTTTTGAGCGGTTCGCGATGCTCGCTGAACAACCGCTGGCCTATCCCGCCGTCGATGACATCAGGGATGGTTATCGGCGTAGCGTGTATGGTACAGATAGCATCTACTACCGGGTCGCGGGAGATAACATTGAAATCATGGCGATCATCGGTCAGCAGGACCTGGATGTTTGGCTCTGACGCGAAACCGCGCACCAACGTATAACAACGTCAGTCAGGTATTCATATCCCCCACCTGCTGTCGAAGCCGCTTGCGCCTCTCAACCCGCGAGCGTTTTGCGAAGCTTGCTGATTTCCGTCAGTGCGTCCTCGGTGGAGCTGGGCTCGCCCGGGGATTCCGGCAGGGCCGCAGGTGCCGCGATTTCCAGGGTTTCCCCGCGCAGCACCCGGGCGCAGCAGTCGTGGTAGGCGTCCCGGAACAGGGGCCAGGTGACCGATTCGGGCTCGTTGGCCAGGGTGTACCAGTCTGTATGACGGCCCGCGAAATACACCGCCGGGTGACTCCAGGGCTGGGCTGATTTGGGGCTGCGGGCGTCACAGGCTTCCCGGTAGGCGCTGCGGGCGTCGGGCAGGCCCAGTTCCCGCAGGCTGTCGTGACAGCACTCCATCATGCGATGCAGCGTCGGCAGGTACTCACTGGTCTCAATGGCACGGCGAGCACCGCGCAGCAGCTGTGCGCTGGGGAAATCCCGCAGGGATTCCAGCCACAGCTTCTTCACCTGGTTAAGCTGTTCGCTGTCCGGGTAAGCCGCGTAGAACTGGTTGTGGTAGTTCAGGCGAAACAGGGCAAACACCTGGTTGATGGTGTCGATCTGCTCCTCCGTCACCGGGGCCCGCCCCGACGCGGCCGTGGCGTCAGTTCGCCCAGCTTCGGTCGGTGAGGTCTGCGACGAGGCTGCGATCTCGCGTGCGACCCGATCCACCTGTGTCTTGTTCTTCTCCATGCCCGGCGCCGTTGCGTTTTGCCCAGTGGTATTTTACATGCTGCAGGAACTTGGTATTCCAGCTCTTGTACAGCGCGTTGGATTCTTTCCAGAATAGTACGAATTCCGGCACCAGGCTTTCGGCAAAGGCCGCATCGATGTGCGACATGCGCAAGATGTCATAGACATCTTCCGAGGGCTGCCAGGTTTCCGGGATCCGGCAGGGCTCTGTGTCGTGGGCCAGGGACGAGGTATAGCGCGCCCACTGGCGGCGAATATGCTGGATAAACTTCGAGTTCAGCGCCTTTTCCTGCGGGTTGCGCTCGCGCCAGTACAGCACAAACTCCGGCACCGCGTCGTCGATGAAGGCCCGGGTAACCCCGGTGCGCTCCAGAATCTCCAATGCGTCCGCGCTGGGGTACCAGTTGTCATCCAGTGCGGGTTCCACCTTGCGAAAGCGTTCTCCCGCATCCTGCTGGGCCTGGCGCCAGCACGTCAGCACATGCTGGCGGAACTTGTTGCCCCAGGCGTGGGAGACCTCGCCGCGTTCGCGCCAGTACAGGACAAAGTCCTCCAGCTGGTCCAGCGCGAACTGGCGCGGGATGCTATGGTTAAGCTGCAGCAGCTGCAGCAAGTCCTCGTCGGGCGTCCAGGCCGGCCCGATCAGCCCGGCGGCACCGCCCGTGTGGGCCGCTGCCGCAGGGGGAGTGCCTCGCGTGGCCCGGGCGCCCGCCCGGGAGCGACTGCCCGAGCGCGTCTCGTTGAGGGCACACACCAGGGTATCGGCCTCCAGCAGCGGGGGTGATTCGACGAGAATCAGCCCCTTGTCCGCCAGGCTGCGGGTGACCCGGTGCAGGTCGACGGCAGACCAGAAAGGCAGTGTTTCCAGCAACCAGTCCCGCTCTATCCGCAGCCAGTGCAAGCCGCCGTGGGTCTGGCTGTCCCGGTGCCGAAACAGCCCCGCCAGTTGCTGCAGCAGGATCGCTTCCTCAAGCCCGATGGCCTCGGCCAGCCCCGGCGAAAACAGGAGCTGTGGTTCGGGAATGATGGAGGAATCAGACATGGTTGGCGGATCGAGGCTACCTTCTCAAACGGGGCACGTAGTGTAGGGGATGTGCGGTCAAATCCCTAATGCCTACTGTGGCGTGGCGGCAGGCTCTGCTAGCATGAAGTGGATTACCGGCGAAGAGCAAGCATGGCCAAAAGCAAGTCCAAAACCGCGTTTGTCTGCAACGAGTGCGGCTCTGAATACAGCAAGTGGCAGGGCCAGTGCAGCGACTGCGGGGCCTGGAATTCGGTGGTGGAGTTTCGCCTGGGCACGGCCTCCCGCGGCGGCGCCCGACCGGCTGCCGCCAAGGGCGGCTACAGCGGTGCGCTGGCGGAGGCGCGGGTACTCAAGGATATCGACCTTGACGAGGTACCGCGGTTTTCCACCGGCATGCGCGAGTTCGACCGCGTGCTGGGCGGCGGGCTGGTGCCCGGTTCTGCCATCCTGGTGGGGGGCAACCCCGGCGCCGGCAAGTCCACCCTGCTGCTGCAAACCCTGTGTACGCTGGCGCAGCAGATGCCCGCGCTCTACATTACCGGCGAGGAGTCGCCCCAGCAGGTGGCCATGCGGGCGCGGCGCCTGCAGCTGCCCGTGGACCAGCTGCGCCTGATGTCAGAAACCAGCGTCGAGGCCATCCAGGCCTCTGCCGAACAGTATCAACCCAAAGTCCTGGTGGTGGATTCCATACAGGTGGTGCACAGAGATGAGCTCACCTCGGCGCCGGGTTCGGTGTCTCAGGTGCGGGAGTGCGCGGCCTGGCTCACCCGCTTCGCCAAGCAGACCGGCACTGTGCTGTTCCTGGTGGGGCATGTGACCAAGGACGGTTCCCTGGCCGGTCCCAAGGTGCTGGAGCACATGATCGACTGCTCCATCCTGCTGGAGGACACGGCTGATTCCCGCTTCCGCACCCTGCGCGGCCAGAAGAACCGCTTCGGCGCGGTGAACGAGCTGGGCGTATTCGCCATGACCGGGGAGGGACTGCGGGAAGTGAAAAACCCCTCGGCCATATTCCTCAACCGCGGCAGCGAGCCGGCATCAGGCTCTGCGGTGGTGGCGGTGTGGGAGGGCACCCGACCGCTGCTGGTGGAGATACAGGCGCTGGTGGACGATTCCCAGCTCGCCAATCCGCGCCGGGTGGCGGTGGGGCTGGAGCAGAACCGGCTCAACATGTTGCTGGCGGTGCTGCACCGTCACGGCGGGCTGCAGGTGGGCGACCAGGACGTATTAGCCAACGTGGTGGGCGGTGTACGGGTACTGGAAACCAGCGCCGACCTGGCCCTGCTGTCTGCCATCGTCTCCAGCTTTCGCGACCGGGTGTTGCCCAGGGAGCTGGTGATCTTCGGGGAGGTGGGCCTTTCCGGTGAGATACGTCCCGTGCCCAGCGGGCAGGAGCGCCTGGCGGAAGCGGCCAAGCACGGATTTACGCGCGCCATCGTGCCCCGGGGCAACATGCCCAAGCAAACCATAGCCGGCATGCAGGTGGTGGGGGTGAACAAGCTGAGTGAGGCACTGGCGGCGCTGGAGGCCTAGGCGTTACAGGGGAGAGCGTTATGAAGCGAGAACGCGGACTGCACGAACTGTACCGAGACGACCCGTTTGAGGCGGAAGCGCTGCTGTTTGGCCGGCGCCGGTTTTTGTCGGCGGCGGGCGGGATGGCGGCTATTCTGGGGGCAGAGGTGGTGTTCGGCCGCTTCATGCCCCGGGGCCTGATTCCCGCCGCCCTGGCGGACACCACCGAGCCCTTCGCCATCCCAGGCAAGCATCCCGGGCTGGTGGTGCTGAATGACCGTCCTTTGAATGCCGAGACGCCGCCCCACCTGCTGGACGACGCGGTCACACCGGCCAACCGCCTGTTCGTGCGCAACAACGGCATTCCGCCTGTGGATGTGGACCCGGAGCGCTGGGCCCTGTACATCGACGGCGAGGCGGTGGAAAAGCCCCTGCGCTACAGCCTTGCCGAGCTCAAG
Organism: Halieaceae bacterium; assembly: GCA_036353375.1. Classification (GTDB taxonomy): domain Bacteria; phylum Pseudomonadota; class Gammaproteobacteria; order Pseudomonadales; family Halieaceae; genus JANQIO01. The sequence continues at coordinate 6,022 of JAZBPS010000244.1, forward strand.
TCCCGCTTCAAACCCTACACCTACCAGCTCACGATTGAATGCGGCGGCAACGGTCGCAGCGAATTCAATCCACCCGCCAGTGGCAACCAGTGGACCACCGGCGCCGTCGGCAGCCCGCGCTGGACCGGCGTGCGCCTGCGGGACGTGCTGCGGGCCAGCGGCCTGCGCGACAACGCGGTATATATCGGCTACTACGGTGCCGACACCCACCTGTCGGGTGACCCGAACAAGGTGCCGATCTCCCGCGGCGTACCCATCGATAAGGCCCTGGACCGGCACTCCCTGATTGCCTGGTCCATGAACGGCGAGGATATCCCGCCCCTGCACGGCCATCCGCTGCGGCTGGTGTTTGGCGGCTGGCCCGCCTCGACCTCGGGCAAATGGCTCACCCGCATCAGCGTGCGCAACCAGGTGCACGACGGCCCGAAAATGGGCGGTTATTCCTACCGCGTGCCCTGCGAGCCGGTGGCCCCCGGTGCGAATGTGCCCGAGGAGAACATGTGCATTATCGAATCCATGCCGGTGAAGTCGCTGGTGACCTGGCCGAAGTCCGGCTGGGTGCAACCGCTGGGCAAAGCGCTGGACCTGCGTGGCCAGGCCTGGGCGGGAGACCGCGCCGTGGCCGATATGGAGGTGTCCATCGACTTCGGCCAGACCTGGCAGCCGGCCCGGGTGAGGAAGCCAGCCAACAAACTCGCCTGGCAGCAGTGGACCGTGCCGGTGCGTTTCCCGCAACCCGGTTACTACGAGGTCTGGGCCCGTGCCACCGACACCTCAGGTATCGCCCAACCCATGGTGGTACCCGGCTGGAACCCCAAGGGCTACCTCAACAACGCCACCCACCGGATTGCGGTGAAGGTGGTATGAGGCAAAACAAGGACAAAAGAGGGGGGCCGTCGTCCCCGCGAAAGCGGCGGCCCCGCGTAGGGGGATCCAGCATGCTCTGGGCGGGTATCCTGTTACTGGCGTCCTCACTTTCACAGCCCTGCCGGGCCGCCACCGACCCGGCTTCCGGGCTGGAAATCGCCCCCGGCATGGAGCAGGTAAAGGCCCAGTGCGGCGCCTGCCACTCCACCCGGCTGGTCACCCAGAATCGGGCCGATCGGGAAGGCTGGGAAAAACTGATTCGCTGGATGCAGGACACCCAGAACCTCTGGCCCCTGGGCGAGGCCGAGCCGGTGATTCTCGACTACCTCGCCACCTACTACGGCCCGCGGCCCGCAGGCCGTCGCGCGCCGCTGAACGTCACCTTCGATCAAAAAATGGGGTCAGAGTAACTTTTTGTTTACCCCGGGACAGGCTGCGCGCATCCCCCGCTCAAAAAGTTACTCTGACCCCATTTTTGGCCCGCGAAGGGGCTACTTCAGCTTCTTGTACTTCACCCGCTTCGGGGTGGCATCGGCGCCCAGACGCCGGATGCGGTCTTCCTCGTAATCGGTGAAATTGCCCTCGTGGAACACCACGCTGCCGTCGTCCTCGTAGGCGAGGATGTGGGTGGCGACCCGGTCCAGGAACCAGCGGTCGTGGGAGATCACCAGGGCCGAGCCCGGGAAGGCCAGCAGGGCCTCCTCCAGCGCGCGCAGGGTTTCCACGTCCAGGTCGTTGGTGGGTTCGTCCAGCAGCAGCACGTTGGCGCCCTGCTTGAGGAGCTTGGCCAGGTGCAGGCGGTTGCGCTCACCCCCGGACAGGTCTTTCACAAACTTCTGCTGGTCGCTGCCCTTGAAGTTGAAGCGCCCGCAGTAGTTGCGTGAGCCCACCTCGTAGTTGCCGATCACCAGGTTGTCGTGGCCGCCGGAGATCTCCTCCCACACGGTCTTGTTGCCATCCAGGTCGTCGCGGCTCTGGTCAACATAGGCGATATCCACGGTTTCACCGATGCGCACCGTGCCGCTGTCCGCCTCTTCGGCGCCGGTGAGAATACGGAACAGGGTGGATTTACCCATGCCGTTGGCCCCGATGATGCCGACAATCGCCCCCTTGGGCACCGTGAAGCTCACGTTATCCAGCAGCAGGCGATCGCCGAAGCTCTTGGTCAGGCCCTCCACCTCAATCACCAGGTCACCCAGGCGCTGGCCCGGCGGGATATAGATTTCGTTGGTCTCGTTGCGGGCCTGGAACTCCTGCGACTGCAGGTCTTCAAAGCGCTGCATGCGCGCCTTGCTTTTGGCCTGGCGGCCCTTGGGGTTGCTGCGCACCCACTCCAGCTCGGCCTTGATGGTTTTCTGCAGGCTGGCCTCCTGGCGCTGCTCCATCTCCAGCCGCTTCTCCTTCTGTTCCAGCCAGGAGGAATAGTTGCCCTCGTAGGGGATGCCGCGGCCCCGGTCCAGCTCCAGAATCCAGCCCGCCGCGTTGTCGAGGAAGTAACGGTCGTGGGTGATCGCCACCACGGTGCCGGGGAAGTCCAGCAGGAAGCGCTCCAGCCAGCCCACGCTCTCGGCGTCCAGGTGGTTGGTGGGCTCATCCAGCAGGATCATGTCGGGGTTGGACAGCAACAGCCGGCACAGGGCCACGCGGCGCCGTTCACCGCCGGAAATTTTGGTCACGTCCGCATCCCAGGGCGGCAGCCGCAGTGCGTCTGCGGCAATTTCCAGACGGGTGTCGAGGTTGTGGGCGTCGGTGGCCTGGATGATGTCCTCCAGTTCGGCCTGGCGCTTGGCCAGGGCGTCGAAGTCGGCGTCGGGTTCGGCATAGGCTGCGTACACCTGGTCCAGCTCGGCCAGCGCGTTTTTGGCCTCGGCCACACCTTCCTCGACATTGCCGCGCACATCCTTGTCCGGGTCCAGCTGCGGCTCCTGCGGCAGGTAACCCACCTTGATGCCGGGCTGGGGCCGCGCCTCGCCGATGATGTCGGTGTCTATGCCCGCCATGATGCGCAGCAGGGTCGATTTGCCGGCACCGTTCAGGCCCAGTACGCCGATCTTGGCGCCCGGGAAAAAGGACAGGGAAATATCTTCCAGAATCTTGCGCTTCGGCGGTACCACCTTGCCGACGCGGTTCATGGTATAGACGTACTGAGCCATGTGACCTCCGCTGTGAGGCAGCGGATTTTCCGGTTTCTCCCGGCGCTGTCAACGCTGCGCTGTTGCGGTCCTGCGACGGGGTTTGCTATACCTGTGCAATGAAACAACTCAGATACTTCGCCGTTGCCAGCCTGATCGCGCTTTTGTATGCCTGCAGCGCAGACCCCGGTTACCAGGCCTACAAGGCCTATGTGGCCGAACACCTCAACGACCTGCAGTGGGTCGATGCTGCCGGCACAGAGCGGGTGCGGCCGGATTACCCGGTGGACTACAACGCCCTGCCGGATTTCGCGGCTATCGAAGACACCCGCGAACGCAAACAGGCCTTCTTTGATTACCTGCGCCCCGCCATCGCCCACCGCAATGCGGTCAATGCCGAGCGCCAGCTGCTGCTGGGCGGCGTCGCATTGCGGCTGGAGAAAGACCTGCCGCTGCAGGAGGCCGACCGGGCCTTTCTCGACAACATGCGCCGTTACTACAAGGTGCCCGAAGGACTGACCGACGCAGAGGCGGTACCCGTGCTGAAGCGCCGCATGGGCACCATCCCCGAGTCCATGGTACTGGCCCAGGCAGCGCTGGAGTCAGGCTGGGGACGCTCGCGCTTCGCCCGTGAGGCCAACAACCTGTTCGGGCAGTGGTGCTACGAAGAAGGCTGCGGCATGGTGCCCTCGCGCCGCAACAGCGGTGCGCGCCACGAAGTGCGCGCATTCGCGTCTGTGGACGAGGCTATCGACGCCTATTACCGCAACATCAACACCCATCCGGTATACAAGCCGGTGCGTGACATTCGCGCCCGGGCCAGCGCCAGCGACCAGTCCATCTCAGGACTGGACATGGCCCGCGGCCTGGAGCGTTACTCCGAGCGGGGCGACGCCTACATCGAGGAAGTCCAGCAGGTGATCCGCGTCAACGGGTTGGAAAAGCCCCGCGGCCGCGGCTAGGCCTCCGGCGGGTACTGACCCTTGTCGTTGCGGCGCAGGAAGGGTTGCGAGTACCAGTGATAGCGGCCGCTGTCCGGGTCGCGGGCGGTGCAGTTATAGCGCGAACGCCCGGCCGGCAGCGGGCGGTCTGCCTGCACAGTAATGCTTGCGCCGACAATCTCTCGGCTGATCGGTTCCAGCTGTCCGCTGGCGTAGCACTGCAGGGCCTGTGCCAGGGCGTTTGACGGCAGCACCAGGGTCAGTAACGGCCGCTCCACACCCAGGGGCAGGACACCGTCGGCCAGCTCCTCGCCTGTCTCTGTTGCCAGCGTGGTAGACGCGAGCGGCAGGGGCAGGGCGCGTAGCTTCAGCATAAAGTTATCCACCCGCCCGAAGCGCCCGCCCATGGGAAAGCGCGGCATGGCCAGCGCGTCGGCGCTGCGCACGGCACCCGAGGCCTGGCTCATGCCGAGGAAGCCCAGTTCCTGCAAAACATCCAGCACCGTTGCATCGTACTCGCCGTAGGGAAACGCCAACACCCGGTGGGATTGTCCGACCTCGCGCTCAATCGCGCTTTCGGCTGCCAGCAGCTCCTCGCGCAGGCGCTGTCGCCACTGCCGCTCCGACACGTCCTCGGGTCGTCTTGCGAAATGGGTGTGGCGCACGCTGTGGTTGGCAATCGCCGCGCCGCCGGCGGCCATCTCCCGGTAGTCCTCCCAACTCAGGAAGTCACCACCGGTACCCACCGGCCCGGTATTGGCAAACACCACGAAGGGCCAACCCCGGGCCTTCAGCAGCGGGAATGCGGTGTCGTGTATCGAGGCGTAGCTGTCGTCAAAGGTGATCAGCACCGCCATGTCGGGCAAGGGCTGGCCGTTGCGCAGGCGCGTGGTAACGGTTTCCAGGGGCACCACGTCGAAGCCGGATTCGGCAATCAAGTCGAGATGCTGGCGGAACAGGGCCGGGGATGTGCTGGTAGAGGGCGGGGTGGCGTCGCTGATGTGGTGGTACTGCAGAATAACCAGTGCCCGGGCGGGGGTGGCGGCCAGCAGCGCGACAAAGACAACAAGGCAAACAGCGCGAAACTTCATCATGGCTTTATCAGGGTAGCACAGCGGTGCCGGCAGACGGTGGCGCGGGGCTCAGGTAATGGGTGCGTTGTTCAGGTCCTTGGGGTCCCTGAGCAGGTCCTCGGTGGCCTCGTGCTCTTCGTGGAAGGCCTCGACCTGCCGCTCCACTGCCTGGTTCATGCGCCCGTAGCGGGCGATGTGGAACAGGGCATCGCCGGAGTACACCAGCGGCAGGTTGGTGCGGCCGATGATCACGCCGCTGTAGCCGGCGCTGATCTCGGTTTGCGTGGTGCCCAGCGGGTCGGCCACCAGGCCGATAGTCTGGCCGCGCTCCACCCGGGCACCCAGGGGCACCAGGGTGCGCAGTATGCCGCTTTCCGGGGCACGCACCCAGAAGGTCTGGTCGCTGAACACGGGCGGTTTGGGCGGCGTCTTGCGGCGGCTGGGCCGCAGCATGCCGATTTCCCGCATCACATTCATAATGCCTTTGACCCCGGCGCGAATGTACACCTCGTCAAAGCGCAGGGCCTCGCCCGCCTCGTACAGAATCACCGGAATACCCATATCCCCTGCACACTGGCGCAGGGAGCCATCGCGAATGCGCGAGTCCAGCGCCAGCGGCACGCCGAAGGCCTCGGTCATGTCTTTGGTACCGGGCTGCTCCAGGTCGGCGCGAATCTGCGGGAAATTGCTGCGATGGCGCGCCCCGGTGTGCAGGTCGATGCCGTGGGTACACTGGCTGAGGATCTCTTCGACGAAGGTGTGCGCCACCCGGCCCGCCAGTGAGCCCCGCGCCGAGCCAGGAAACACCCGGTTCAGGTCGCGCCCGTCGGGCAGGTAGCGGGACTGGTTGAGAAAACCATGCACGTTGACGATGGGAATAGCCAGCAGGGTGCCGCGCATGTTTTTCAGCGCTTTTACCTGCAGCAGCCGCCGGATGATTTCCACGCCGTTGATTTCATCGCCGTGCACGGCGGCGGAGATAAACAGGGTGGGGCCGTCGCGATGGCCGCGCACCACCTGTACGGTCATGGACAGGTCATCGTGGGTATAGGTGGGCGCGACCCGTAAGTCGACTTCCCGGCGCTCGCCCGGAGCAATGCTGACACCGTTGATGGTCAGCGGTGGTAAACCCTGTTTTGCCAAAGCGGTTCCTGCTTTGCGATACCCGGTTGGCTAGCCCCGGGTGCGACGGCCGCGCGGTTTGTGCTCGGCGGCGGCCTCTTCCACGAACTTGATAACGGCTGTGGCCACATCCTTGCCGGTGGCGTCTTCAATGCCGCCCAGCCCCGGTGAGGAATTCACTTCCATAATCAGCGGGCCACGTTCGGAGCGTAGCATATCCACGCCCGCCACATGCAGTCCCATCGTCTGCGCGGCCTTTACCGCGGTGGCCCGTTCCGTCGGGGTAAGCTTCACCAGTTCGGCGCTGCCGCCGCGGTGCAGGTTGGAACGAAACTCGCCGTCGGCGGCGGTGCGCTGCATGGCGGCGAATACCTTGCGACCAATCACAAAAGCGCGGATGTCGCTGCCGCCGGCTTCCTTGATGAACTCCTGCACCAGGAAGTCTGCCTCCAGTTCCTGGAAAGCGTCGATCACCGATTCTGCCGCCTTGTAGGTTTCCGCCAGCACCACGCCGCGGCCCTGGGTGCCCTCCAGCAGTTTCAGTACCAGTGGTGCGCCCCCCACCAGCTTGATCAGCTGTCGGGCGTTGGCCACGTCGTGGGCAAAGCCGGTGCGCGGCATGCCCAGCCCTTTGCGGGACAGCAGCTGCAGCGCCCTCAGCTTGTCGCGGCTGCGGCCCAGGGGAATGGATTCTGTGAGGCAGTACACGCCCATCATCTCGAACTGACGAATCACCGCGGTGCCGTAGGCGGTTACCGAGGCGCCGATGCGCGGGATTACCGCGTCGAAGCCCTCCAGCATTTCCTCTTTGTATACGATGCCCGGGCTGTCCGAGCTGATGTCCATGTAACACTTGA
>JAZBPS010000245.1:0-6829 GCA_036353375.1 Halieaceae bacterium
CAGCGGCCGAATCAGGGCTTCCTGGGCCACTGACGCGACCAGCCTTCCTTCTTCGTCGTAGAAGCAGCCACGCATGAAACCGCGCGCCGACAGTGCTACCGGGCTGTCCTGATCGTAGAGCAGCCAGCGATCCGCGGCGAAGGGCTGGTGGAACCACAGAACGTGATCGAGACTGGCAAACATCAGGTTCTCGCTGCGTGTGGTCATCGGGTGCGGGTTCAACGAGACGCCCAGCAAGGTCATGTCCGACATGTATGCCAGCAGGGTCTGGTGTAGCAGCGGGTCATCGCCCAGTTCTCCCAGCGCCCGCATCCATACCTGGTGTTGCGGCTCGCGCAGGTCATTTGCGGGATCAATGGGATCTCGCCGGCTCACATGTCGTCGGTCTATCGCCCAGGATTGCAGTGGTTCGAAGCGATCGGGGTGGGCTTGCGCCATACGCGCCCAGAAGTCCTTGTCGCTTTCGAGGCTATCTGGCGGTGGCGCATCGGGTTTTGCAAACTGGTGGCTGGGCCCCGGCTCGCTCACGTGAAATGAAATGGATGTGTTGAAAATCGCCCGGCCGTCCTGTTTTGCCACGACCCGGCGTGTAGTGAAGCTGCGGCCATCGCGGATCGGGTCCACCTCATAGATGATCTGCTTGCGCGGGTCGCCAGGCCGCAGGAAGTACGCATGCATGGAATGCGCCTGTCGGTCGGTTTCTTCCACAGTGCGTATGGCGGCGTTCAGTGCCTGGGCCAGCACCTGGCCGCCGAAAACCCGGCGCGGGCTGCTGGGGCTCTTGCCGGCAAACAGGTACTTGTCCAGACGTTCAACCTGCAGATTTTCTAGAAGCTTTTCCAGGTCGCTCATGCGGCTTCCGTTTGTTGATGATTGTGACCAGCGACTGCTGGTGGGTTCTGGGCTGTTTATTGGCTCAGGGCTGTCTACACGCTCAGGGCTGTCTACACGCTCAGGGCTTTCTGCACGCTCAGGGCTGTGCCAGGCCGTTGAAGAAGACCTGGTAGTAATCCCGGGAGGCGGCGGCGAGGTCGTCGATTTTACGCCATAGCGGTAAGTCCATGCTCGCGTTGGAGGCACCGCCAAATAATTCCTGGGCAACTTCTACATGAATAGGGCGGACACTGCCGTCGGCGATGCCATCGCGCAGGAACTGGCCGAAGCGATCACGGGAGGCATCAGTGAGCGCTAGAATTTCCTTACGTCGCGGCAGCGGCAGCGCCGTAATGGAGTTATAGCGGATCATGGGACCCTCGTCGGAGTTCTGCACATGGAACACGCGGCGCAGGGTGTAATCCACTTTTGCCATGCCCGTGTGTTGTGAATCGGCCGCATCGTGAATCTTGCGGGAGATGTCCAGCGAGCGGGTATAGCAGCTGTACAGCAGGTCTTCCTTGTTGCGGATGTGGTAGTAGAAAGCGCCTTTGGTCACGTCCAGGGTCTGGGCGATTTCGTCCAGCGATGTGCCCGCAAAGCCCTTCTTGTTAAAGAACCAGGTGCCGGTCTTGAAGAATGCGTCCTGCTTCAGTCGATTCTGTTCGCCCCTGTCGAAGCTCTGTCCACTGGTCAGTGGTGTGGCGGTAAAGTCGAAATCAGAAAACAGGAAAGGCTGGCGGGCGACGCCATGGGTAATGATGTCTATTGCGGCTGCTACAACGCTGTCGAACTGCTCAAGGGGCACGGTGCGCAACCAGTTGAAGGACCACTGCATGGAGCCTATCAGGCTCAGTGTTGCCGCGGTGGTTTCGATGTTGCGAATGCTTCCCTCGGCGATGCCGTCGCGGAGATACTGTCTGAGGCGCAGGAACATCTCTATGTAACGCTGTTCCACATCTTCCCGGTGTTGGTCTTTGAGCGAAGCAATTTCCAGCAGCGCAGCCGTATGATCGCGCTTGCCCTCCTGGGCGGCGCGCCAGTCATCAAAGTGGGCTTTCACCATGGCCTGCACGCGAGGCAGGGCGGCATCGTGCTCCAGTTCGATGCGATCGAGGCCGCGCATGATGTGGTCCAGTGCTGCCATATAGCACTGATAGATCAGTTCTTCCTTGGTCTTAACGTAGTAGTAAAGGCTTGTTTTTGTGAGCCCCAGGCCCTGTGCGATATCCAGTAGCGTGGTTGAGCGCGAGCCGCGGCCGTTAAACAGTTTGGCCGCTTGCGACAGAATGGCGGCGCGTTTTGCATCGTGCTGCGCAGTGCGATTGAACGGGGAGCTGCCAGTCTGTCCCGTGGGGGATTTGTCTTTTTGCACTGGGCTGTACTGCGTGTTCCAGATTTTTACTTTCGAGTATCTTTTTCTACCCGAAGATCATAACCCGGGACTCAGTCGCGAGCCAGTGCTTTGCATGCCTCGTGGCGATGACAGCTGAGCAGGTGATCATTGACCATGCCGGTGGCCTGCATGTGTGCGTAGATGATGGTGGAACCCACAAAGCTGAACCCCCGTTTCTTCATATCCTTGCTGATGGCGTCGGAGAGTTTCGTGGTTGCGGGCACGTCTTCAATCTTGCGCCAGCGATTCTGGATGGGCCTGCCGTCGACAAAGCGCCAGATGTAATCGGAGAAGCTGCCCTCACTCTCCTGTACCGCCAGAAACGCCCGGGCATTCTGTCGGGCGCTGTAGACTTTAAGTCGGTTGCGAATAATGCGCGCATCCTTGAGCAGCGTATCGAGCTTGCGGTCGGTATAGCGCGCCACCTTTTCCGGATTGAAATCGTCGAACAGGGCGCGGTAGCCCTCGCGCTTGCGCAATACGGTAATCCACGCCAGGCCCGCCTGTGCGCCCTCCAGCACGAGGAATTCAAACAGGCTTTGTTCGTCGTATAGCGGGACACCCCACTCGGTGTCGTGGTAGTGCATATACAGTGCGTCATTACCGCACCAGTCACAGCGCTTGGTCATTTTGGCTCCGCGAGATGTTCACCGCATGGTGCCATAGCCACGGGCTTAAACAAGCTGCTGGCCCCGTCCGGGGATGACCCTGTATGCTTCGCCGCCATGAGTGACAACATCCTTTTCGAACGCGACGGGCCTGTTGCGCGGCTGGTGCTGAATAACCCCGCCAAGCACAACGCGCTGGGCGAGGCCGAGCTGTCGCTGCTGCAGCAGCATTTTGATGCCATTGAGGCCGATGCAGGGTTGCGCGTGCTGGTGGTTACCGGTCGCGGCGACAAGACATTCTGTGCTGGCGCGGCTTTGCATCAACTGGGCAGCGGGCAGATCAGCGGCGATCATTTTCAGCAGACAACCGACCGGCTTGCGGCGCTGCGCATTCCCACCGTGTGTGCGCTGAATGGCAGCGTGTTTGGCGGTGGCGTGGAGCTTGCCCTGAGTTGTGATTTTCGAATCGGGATTCATGGCACCCGCCTGAGGGTGCCCGCCGCGCGCATCGGCTTGTGTTACCCCATCAGCGGCATCAATCGCTTTGTCGAACGGCTGGGCGTGAACCTGGCAAAGCGCTTGCTGGTGGGCGCCGAGGAGTTTGATGCCCAGGCCATGCTGGATATCGGCTTCCTCGACCAACTGGTGGCGCCAGAGCGCCTGGATGCTGCGGTGGCAGAAACCACCGAGCGCATTGCGGGGTTGGCGCCCCTGGCGGTGCAGGCCATGAAAGCCATATTGCAGCAGGCGGCAACCGGGACTATCGATATGGAGCAGGCACTCTCGCTTTCGCGGCGCTGCTCGGAATCCGATGATTTGCAGGAAGGCTTCGCTGCGCAACGCGACAAGCGTCCACCGCGCTTTACCGGGCAGTAGCTACGCGGCCGCTTCCCGTCCCAGCACCCGGTCTATAAATTTTCCCATCAGGGCGTTGGACTCGGGCGTTTCCACCGCGTTTTCCAGTACCGATCCAAGATGGGCGTCACCGCGGGTGTATGCCGCTGCGTAGGTGGTGAGTCGATCTACCAGCGTGGCGCGGTCTACCTCGGGATGAAACTGGAACGCCCAGAACGGTCGACCGGGCAGCCTGAAGGCGTGGCAGCAGTTTGCAGTGTAGGCGAGCTCAATGGCGCCCTCCGGGCAAACCGGCGCGCGCTCCCGGTGAACGGCCACTGCGTGGAAACCATCGGGTACGTCACGCAGCAATGTATCCTGCGCTGCTGCGGGGCGCAGGGAGATGGGCAGCGTGCCCATTTCAAAATCTTCTTCATCCCGCACGATCTCGCCACCCAGTGCCAGAACCGCCAGTTGAAAGCCAAAACAGGAGGCAAACACCGGCAGCTTGATTGCGATGCAGTGCTGCAGCAACGAAATGCAGTGGGGCACGGCAGGGTAGTTTTCTGGCTCCAGCACGCTGGCTTCGCTTGCGCCCCCGACCAGAAGGGCGTCGTAGCCGTTGATTGCCTCGGGGCCGAAGCGGGGCGTGTCAAAAACGTTGAGCACATCCAGCTGTTCAGGCACCAGTCGGCAGTAGCGCAGAAAGCTCTGATACTCCTCCTCGCGCACCGACGGCAGGTTTCGAATCTGCAGTAACAGGAGTCGCATGGTGCCGCAGTCGTTCAGCTTTCCAGTAACTTCAGTACACGTGCCCGCAGCCAGCTTTCGTCTTCATCGCTGAAGCCCTCGTGCACCGCCTGCACAACGCCGGTTTTATCCAGCAGGAAGCCCGTCGGCATGCCGATCACGCCGAAGGCGGCAAGGAGTGTTCCCGTGGGGTCCCACACCAGTGGGTAGCTGACCGGTAGTTCCGTCTGGAACGCCAGCGCGTCGTCCTTGTATTCATCCACGCTGATGGCGATTACCTCAAAGCCCAGGTCTTTGTACTGTTGCCGCAGTTCGTTGAGCACCGGGAAAGAGCGGCGGCAGGGTGCACACCACGAGGCCCAGAAATCGACGTAGACGACCTTCCCCCGATAGTCCTGCAGGGAAAGCTCGGCATCGGGCGTGCCCAGTACCGGCAGCTTGAACAGCGGAGCTGATTTGCCACTCTGGATGCTGCCGGCCCAACTACTGCAGGCGACGCTGAAGAGCGCAAAAAATACCCAGAATCTGCCAACTTGCATGCCTTACCTCGGTAATGTCCAGGGATCCTCGTGGCAGCTAATCATAGCGCTAAATGTGTTCCGATGCCGGAGCCATATGAGAGCAGATTTTCTCTGACAGTCGTCGTGTATTCGCGCATAATCCGCGCCCATGGACATTCAGATATTCAGCGTCGGTGGCACCATCGACAAAATCTACTTCGACGAAAGCAGCGAGTTCGCCGTTGGCGATCCGCAGATACTCGAGCTTCTTGATGAGGCCAACGTCACCTTCGATTTCCATGTAACGTCACTGATGCGAAAGGACAGTATGCAGATGACGGAGGCGGACCGTCAGCTCATTCGCGAAGCCTGCGAGACGTGTACGCATGACCGCATTTTGATCACCCACGGCACCGATACAATGGCCCAGACGGGACGGGCGCTTGATGGCATACCGGGAAAGGTCATCGTGCTTACGGGTGCTATGCAGCCGGCACGGTTCCGCGTGAGCGATGCGATTTTTAACATCGGCTACGCCATTGCGGCGTTGCAGCTGTTGGGTGAAGGTGTGTATGTGGCGATGAATGGTCAGGTCTTTCCGCCCGATCACCTGCGCAAGAACCGTGACAAACTGCGCTTTGAAGTGAGCGGTGACGTCTAGCCGCTATCACCTGGAATCCGGAACTGGTACCGCGTACCACGTTCTCTTGTAACGGTGAGCGCAGCTCCCAACCTTTTCGCCATCATCTGTACCAGCTCCATGCCCATGGTGGTCGGGGTGTGCGGGTCAATGGATTCGGGCAAGCCGCAGCCGGAGTCTGCAATTTCCAGCTGCCAGCCCCCTGCCTGTCGCGACAGACGAACCGTTATCACCTGGATGCCGCCGACATCCTCAAAGGCATGGGTGATGCTGTTCAGCATCAGCTCGTGGGTGATGATGGTAAGCGGCAGGCCAAGGTCGATCGGTATCAACTCATCAGTACATTCATTCGCCAGCATCAGCTCGAAGGCATGCTGCGTCTCAGTGCCGCAGATTGTGTTGAAAATGCCCTCTGCCACGTCCTGAAAATTCACTTTGATCATGTCGAAGTGAAAGAAAACACCTGATTCCAGCGCTCGCAGGCACTGGATGCGCTGTCGGCTGCGAGAGATAGTCTCCAGAGCGCCTTCATCCTGTAATTCTTCGAATTCAATCGCCAGCAGCTTGTCGATGGTATCCATGGCATCCGCTGCATGTCGACGAACGCTGCCAACTAACCGCTGCTCGGTATCCAGTTGCTCCCTCAGTTCGTCCATTGCGCGGGTAGCCGTCAGATTGAGTCTGCGTGCCTCCCTCGCAACCTCTACGCTGAATACGCGTGTGTCGTAATACCGTTTGATAAATGCGAGCAAAGCCAGGAACGCTGCGGCATAGATCGCAAATGCCCACCAGGTAACCCATGGCGCTGGCAGCACGCGAACAGGTAACGATATGCCGTCGTAGTTCCAAACGCCGTCTGAATCAGCGCCAATAACTTTCAACGTATAGTCGCCCGAGGGCAGGCTGGTGAAGGTGGCCGTGTTGCGGCGTCCGATATCTATCCAGTCAGCATCAAAGCCCGCGAGCATGTACTGGTAGCTGCTGCGATTCGGATTGAGAACGTCCATGGTGCTGAATGACACATCCAGGGAATGATCATTGTGGTCAAGCAACAGTTCGGGAGGAGGCAAGTAGAGCGGATCATAGTCGACAGACTGATTGGCTATCTTTATATCCGTAAGACGCAGCGGTGGAGGCTCCCGAATCTCCTTAAAGTCCTTCGGATCAAAACGAACGAAGCCGTTGACACCGCCGAAGTACATTATGCCGTTTGAGTCTTTTAGTGAGG
>JAZBPS010000246.1:0-7328 GCA_036353375.1 Halieaceae bacterium
GCCTGTTTGCTGCGGGTGAACTCTGCCAGCAGGTTGCTGAAACCGCAGACTTCGATGTTCGGCAGGTGTGCGAGCGCGTCGCGGCAAAGTGTGACGCGCTCGTCCAGGGAAAACAGCGGCGATTTTTTTTCGCTGTAGGCGATTGCGACCACAACCTCGTCGAACAGTCGCGCGGCGCGCTCCACGAGATCCACGTGGCCGTTGGTGATGGGGTCGAAGGTTCCGGGGTAGATGACGCGTTTCATGGCAGCCTCTGGTTTCGCTGGGATGCTAAACAAATTGGCGAGTTGCTACAAACCGGGCGTCAGCCGCGCCGGTACACAGCAGCGCGGACATCACCCATGGTTTTTTCCCGATGGGGCTGCCAGCACGCCGGCAGCGCCGGCGCCGGGTTCTGGGCACGGGACTCCACGTACAGCCACGCATCAGCGGACAGCCAGCCGCCCTGCTCCAGCGCGATTGCGGCGGCCTCGTGCAGGTTTGCGTCGTAGGGCGGATCGAGAAACACAAGGTCGTAGGCTTGCCCCGGGCTGCGATTGCCGAGCCAGCGCAGCAGGTCCTGGCGTTCGCAGCGCGCCCGCTCGCACTGCAGCGTTTGCAGGTGCCCCCGTAGCTGGTCGATGCAGCGCGGATTCTCCTCGATAAAGTCCACCCAGCTGGCCCCCCGGGAAAGCGCTTCCAGACCCAGGGCGCCGCTGCCGGCGAACGCGTCCAGGCAATGCCTGCCGGCGATTACCGCCGCCAGCCAGTTGAACAAGGTCTCGCGCACCCGGTCGGGTGTCGGCCGCAGGCCCTTCGCTGCGGGAAAACGCAGTTTCCTGCCGCGCCATTCACCGCCGATAATGCGCAGCTGGCCACTGTCGCCGGGGCGCCTTGCCGCCATTACCTTGCCTTTTCCATAGGTGATAGGATACGCGTTTTTCAGCCCTCCCACGCCATGAAATTGTTCGGTCGAAACAGCAAGCGCAGTCAACAGGACGCCGCGCCTGACGCGGCTGGTGACACCAGCCCCACGGCCGGCGAAGCCGCAACGCCCGCAGACGAAGCGTCAGCCAAACCCGGCTTCTTCAGCCGACTCCGGCAGGGTCTCAGCCGCACCAGCGAGCAGCTGTCCACGGGCCTCGGGCGTGCCTTTCTGGGGCGCAAGCAGATCGATGACGCCCTGCTGGAAGAGCTGGAGACCGCCTTGCTGCAGGCGGACGTCGGCGTTGACACCACGCTGGAGATTATCGGCAAGCTGACCGAACGTGTTTCCCGCAAGGACCTGACAGACACCGACGCGCTGCACGCAGCGTTGCGGGAAGAGCTGCTGGCAGTGCTGGCGCCCTGTGAGCAGCCTCTGCAACCAGAATCCGAGGGTCCCTTCGTGATTTTGATGGTGGGGGTGAACGGCGCCGGCAAAACCACCACGATCGGCAAGCTGGCAAGCCGTTACAAGGGGCAGGGCAAGCGCGTCATGCTGGCCGCGGGGGATACCTTCCGGGCCGCGGCTGTGGAGCAGTTGCAAGCCTGGGGGCAGCGCCACGAGGTGCCGGTGATCGCCCAGCACACCGGTGCAGATTCTGCCTCGGTCATTTTCGATGCGCTGCAGGCGGCGCAGGCCCGGGGTGCTGACGTCCTGATCGCGGATACAGCCGGACGCCTGCACAACAAGGACAACCTGATGGACGAGCTCAGCAAGGTCGTGCGCGTGTTGGGCAAGCTCGATGCCGCCGCCCCACACGAGATTATGCTGGTGCTGGATGCGGGCATGGGTCAGAACGCGCTTGCCCAGGCGGAGCATTTCCTCAAGGCGGTGGGCGTAACCGGCATAGTGCTCACCAAGCTCGACGGCACCGCCAAGGGCGGTATCATTTTCGCTATCGCCCGCAAACTGGGACTGCCGATACGCTTTGTGGGGGTGGGCGAACAGGCGGAGGACCTGCGGCCTTTTGCCGCGCAGGATTTCATCGCTGCCCTGTTTGGCGACGACCCTGAAAAATGATCGCCTTTGAGCGTGTCTCCAAACGATACCCCGAGGGTCACGATGCCCTGACCGAAGTCAGCTTTCGGGTTGAGAGCGACGAGATGGTCTTCCTCACCGGCCACAGCGGCGCCGGCAAAAGTACCCTGCTGAAGCTGATCATGCTGATGGAGCGACCCACGCGGGGCCAGGTGACCGTCAACGGCCACACGCTCAACACGCTGCGCCCGGGCCGCATCCCCCAGTTGCGCCGGGAGATCGGTGTGGTATTCCAGAATCACCAGCTGCTGTTCGATCGCACGGTTTACGACAACGTGGCCCTGCCACTGATGATTTCCGGATACAGCCACCGGGAAATCGGCAGGCGAGTGCGCGCGGCGCTGGACAAGGTGGGCCTGCTGGCGCGCGAAAAGGCGATGCCGGTGACGCTGTCCGGCGGTGAACAGCAGCGTGTCGGTATCGCCCGGGCCGTGGTCAACAAGCCCAGCCTGCTATTGGCTGACGAACCCACAGGTAACCTGGATCCGGCCTTGTCCGCCGAGATCATGCAGCTATTCGAGCAGTTCAACCAGGTGGGTGTCACAGTGCTGATTGCCAGCCACGACCTGCCGCTGATCTCTCGACTGCACCATCGTATTCTCACGCTGCGGCAGGGGCGCCTGATCGCCCAGGGCGGGACCGGGTCATGAGCGCGGGCGCCAGCCAGAGTCGCACCCGGCTGCTCGGGCGGCTGCAGTCCTGGCGCGCTCATCATGTCCACAGCGCCCGGGACAGCTTGTCGCGCCTGCGCGGCAGTCCTTTCAGCAGCGTGATGACCCTGCTGGTCATTGGTATCGCCCTGGCCCTGCCCGTGGGCATGAACGTTGCGCTGGAGAATGCCCGCAGCGTCAGCGTCAACTGGGACAGTCCCGCGCAGATCTCCTTGTTCCTGCGTGCGGAAGTATCCGAAGACGCCGCGTCTTCACTGGCCGAGCGCCTGTCGCGGCGAGGGGATGTTGCGGACGTACGGCTTGTCACCCGCCAGCAGGCCCTGTCAGAGTTTCGACAGCTGTCCGGCTTCGGGGACGTGTTGGCCAACCTCGAGGACAACCCGTTGCCCAACCTGTTGCTGGTGACGCCGGCGCCTGCGGCGCTGGACGGCGCCCGGATGGGGTTGCTGCGGTCCAGCCTGGAGGGAGAAGCCGGCGTCGAGCGGGCTGTGCTGGATATGGAATGGGTGCAACGCCTCAACGCACTGGTTGCGCTGTCCCAACGCATCGTCACCGCCCTCGGGCTGACCCTCGCGCTGGGTGTTCTGCTGGTGATTGGCAACACCATCCGCCTGGCGATCGAGAACCGTCGCGAGGAAATCGTTGTGGTGAAGCTGGTGGGCGGCAGTGACGCCTTTGTGCGTCGTCCTTTTCTTTACACCGGTTTCTGGTATGGCCTCGGCGGCGCGATCATCGCCTGGCTGGTGGTGACCCTGACACTCTGGTACCTGCATGGCCCGCTGTCGGCGCTGGCACTGTTGTACCAGAGTGATTTTGTGCTCAGCGGTCTGGGTTTCGCAGGCAGTCTGCTGCTGCTTTGCACCGGCGCGCTGCTGGGCCTGGTCGGGGCCTGGGTGGCGGTAGCCCGCCACCTGTCTGCAATAGAGCCCCGCTAGTCCTGATCCGCGGCCGATTGTGGTTCGTAATCTGCAATAGAACACCTTATTCGCGTCCGGCAGGGACCCTGCGCCAGACCGGTCTTGTGTACTAAGTCACTGTTATAAAAAGTAAAAATCCTTCGTTGTTAGCAGGATGTGGAACTTTTTCCTGTTAGCACTCTCAAATAATGAGTGCTAAAATTGAAGTTAATGACCACAGCGTCACATCAGGAGAATCTGTCATCGTGAACACCAGCATTGCGCCCATTGACCAATTGGTACCTGGTGCAAACCTTGGTGCCTACATTCAGGCCGTCGGCAGTATTCCCGTGCTCAGTCAGGAGCGGGAGCAAGAGCTGGCGGAAGATCTCTACTACAACCAGAACCTCGATGCTGCCCGCCAGCTGGTGATGTCGCATCTGCGGTTCGTGGTCCACATCGCCCGCAGCTATTCGGGCTATGGCCTGCCGGAAGCGGACCTCATCCAGGAAGGCAACGTCGGCCTCATGAAGGCGGTGAAGCGGTTTGACCCCCAGCGGGGTGTGCGCCTGGTGTCGTTCGCAGTGCACTGGATAAAGGCCGAGATACACGAGTACATCCTGCGCAACTGGCGTATTGTCAAGGTCGCGACCACCAAGGCCCAGCGCAAGCTGTTCTTCAATCTTCGCGGCCAGAAAAAGCAGCTGGGGTGGCTCACCCAGGCAGAAGCCGAGGCGATTGCCGCCGACCTGAACGTCGATGTGAAGGACGTCCAGTCCATGGAGGGGCGCCTGTCTGCCCACGATATGGCGTTCGAATCACCCGTGGACGCAGACGACGATGACGGCTGGCAGGCGCCAGCTAATTATCTGGAAGATCATCGGCAGGATCCCGCCGAGCTGGTCGAGGCGGAAGACTGGCGCGACAGCAGCGAATCGCGCCTGCAGTTGGCGCTGCACGAGCTCGACGAGCGCAGCCAGGCTATCCTGGCGCGACGCTGGCTGGCGGACGAGAAAGCCACCCTGCATGAGCTGGCTGACGAGTACGGCGTATCTGCGGAACGGATTCGCCAGCTTGAACAGAACGCCATGAAGAAACTGCGAGCCAGCATGGAAGCCTGAGGGCCCGATGGCGCCCTCGCCCTCCCGCAATACATTCCTGCTTGTTGCGGCCCTCAGTGGATTGCTGGCCGTCGCCCTGGGTGCCTTTGGCGCCCATGCCCTGGAAGATCGGCTGAGCGCTGCGGCCCGGTCCGTCTACGAGACAGCCGTTCACTACCACTTCGTTCACACCCTGGCCCTGCTAGCCGTCGGCACACTCAGCCGCGGGACCGCGCACGGCTTGCTGCGGGGCGCAGGCCTCGCATTCATCCTCGGACTGTTGCTGTTTTCCGGCAGCCTCTATGCCCTAAGCATGACCGGTATTCGTTGGCTGGGAGCGATCACACCGCTGGGCGGGCTTTCATTCATGCTCGGATGGGGTTTGCTGTTTGCCTGGGCCTGGCGGGGCGAGCGTCCCTGATGCCGGAGGAGGCGCGCCGGATCCGCAGCTTCGTGCTGCGCCACGGCCGCATGACCGTGGGCCAGCGGCGTGCGTTTGAAACCGGATGGCCCCGCTTCGGCGTGGAGCGCAGCGATGGGCCGTTTGATCCCGTGGCCCGCTTTGGTCGCCATGCGCCCCTGATTCTCGAGATTGGCTTCGGGATGGGCCAGTCGCTGGTGGCGATGGCGTCAGCCGAACCGGACCGGGATTTTGTCGGCATTGAAGTACATCGCCCCGGCGTTGGTCGCCTGTTGCACGCCATGGATGAACAGGCTGTCAGTAACATTCGTGTTTATTGCGACGATGCCGTTGCCGTGCTGGAAAGCTGTTTTACAGCGGCCACGCTGGACGGCGTGCAGATTTATTTTCCCGACCCCTGGCACAAGAAGCGGCACCACAAGCGCCGCCTGATACAGCCCGCGTTTGTCGAGCTGCTGTGCGACCGGTTGCGCCCCGGCGGGTTCCTGCACCTTGCCACCGACTGGGAAAACTACGCAGAGCATATGATGGAGGTGCTGTCAGCCGCGCCGCAGTTGGTCAACACGGCCGGTCCGGGCCAGTACGCGCCGCGTCCGCAGCGCCGCCCGCTGACCAAGTTTGAGCAGCGCGGGCAGCGGCTGGGTCATGGGGTATGGGACCTGCTGTTTGAGCGCAGTGCTAGATAAATGCGGCCACCACGGTGTCGAGAAAGCGCCGCCCCAGGTCGGTGGTTGCGACCCGTTCTTCATCCACGATCAACAGCCCTTTTTGCGCGAGCTCCCCGGCAATCGGCAGGTAGCTTGCCTCCGCGAGCCCCGTGCGTTCTTCGTATAACCCGCGCGCAAAGCCTGCGGAGAGTCGCAAGGCTTTCAGCATAAAGTCGCCGCGGCGTACAGCATCCGTGAGTGCCTGCGTTTCACTGCTACTGGCAGCCAGGTACCCGGCGGGCTGCCGTCGTTTGGTCGTGCGCAGTATCTGGTTGCTTTCCGGGTGCGTGATTTTGCCATGGGCACCCGCGCCGATACCGATATAGTCCCCAAACTCCCAATAATTCAGGTTGTGGCGGCACTGGCTGCCGGCCTGTGCATAGGCAGATACTTCGTAGTTGGTGAACCCCGCTTCTGCGACGCGACGTTCCCCCAGGGACTGAATATCCGCCAACACATCCTCATCCGGCAGCCGCGGCGGCCTTTTGTAGAAAGCCGTGTTCGGTTCTATGGTCAGCTGGTACCACGACAGGTGCGTGACGCCAAAGTCCAGTGCGGTCTCGAGGTCTTGCAGCGCCGCATCAGGCGCCTGTCCCGGCAGGCCGTGCATCAAATCTATATTGATACGGGTGAAGCCAGCGGCCTGCGCCATTGCCACGGCGGCTCTTGCCTGATCGGCGTTGTGTACGCGACCCAGGGCCTCCAGCTGGGGTTGCTGGAAGCTCTGCACCCCCAGTGACAACCGGGTGACGCCCGCCTCCGCAAATCCGGCGAAGCGCGACGCCTCCGCGCTGCCCGGGTTTGCCTCCAGCGTAATCTCACAGTCTGTCGCCAATGGCACGCGCTGGCGCACACCATGCAGCAGCCGCGAGATCGCGGCGGCGGAAAACAGGCTGGGGGTGCCCCCCCCGATAAAGATGCTTTGCAGCTCGCGTTCCTGAACCCAGGGCAGGCTGGCATCCAGGTCTGCTAACAGCGTCTCTACGTAGGCTGCCTCCGGCAGCTCGCCCTCGGGCTGGTGAGAGTTAAAGTCACAATAGGGACATTTGCGCTCGCACCAGGGTATGTGTACGTACAGGCTCAGTGGCGGCAGGCGTAGCGCGGGCACGCGGCACTCCCCTGGCTATTGCAAGGCATGCTCCAGCGCCGCCAACAGCGCTTGCAGCGCTTTGCCGCGATGACTGTCGCGGTTCTTGAGGTCGCTGGAGAGCTCGGCGGCGGAGCAGCCGTGATCGATGCTGTAGAACAGGGGGTCGTAGCCAAAGCCGCCGTCGCCCCGGGGTGCTTCCAGGATACGACCTTCCCAGTGGGCTTCGCAGATGATGGGCTGTTCGTCCCGCGGGTGACGCAGATAGACCAGGGCGCAGTGATAGCGCGCGCCGCGCTCCGCTTCGGGCACGCCCTGCAGGGCCGTGAGCAGTTTGCGGTTATTGTCGGCATCGGTGGCGGACTCGCCGGCGTAGCGGGCCGAGTAGACGCCGGGTGCGCCATCCAGCGCATCCACACTCAGGCCCGAATCGTCGGCCAGCGC
>JAZBPS010000247.1:0-7091 GCA_036353375.1 Halieaceae bacterium
CCATCGAGACGGTCGTGGCCGGCCAGGGCTTCGACGGCGTCGTCGCCATCGGCGGCTGCGACAAGAACATGCCGGGTGCCATGATGGGCATGCTGCGCGCCAACGTCCCGTCGATCTTCGTCTACGGTGGCACCATCCTGCCCGGTCGCTACCAGGGCCGCGATCTCAATATCGTCAGCGTGTTCGAGGCGGTGGGTGAGCACAGCGCGGGGCGTATCAGTGACGATGATCTGCTCGCTATCGAGCGCAGCGCCATTCCCGGCACCGGCTCCTGCGGTGGCATGTACACGGCGAACACCATGAGTTCGGCCTTTGAGGCGCTGGGCCTGTCGCTGCCTTACTCGAGCACCATGGCCAACGTGGAAGACGAGAAGCGCGCCAGCGCCGCCGAGAGTGCCCGGGTGCTGGTGGAGGCGGTGCGCATGGATCTCAAGCCGCGCGATATCGTCACCCGTGAGGCACTGGAGAATGCGGTGGCGGTCATTATGGCCATCGGCGGTTCCACCAATGCGGTGCTGCATTTCCTCGCTATCGCCCACTGCGCCGAGGTGCCCTGGACCATCGATGACTTCGAGCGCATCCGGCGCAAGGTTCCGGTGCTCTGCGATCTGAAGCCCAGCGGTGAATACCTGGCGATCGACCTGCATCGGGTGGGCGGCATCCCGCGCGTGATGCGCATGTTGCTGGATGCCGGTCTGCTGCACGGCGATTGCATGACCATCACCGGCAAGACTGTCGCTGAGAGTCTTGCCGATGTGCCCTCCGGTTGCCCGGAGGGACAGACAGTGATCCGGCCCATTGATCGGCCCCTGTACCCCGCAGGCCACCTGGCCATATTGCGTGGGAACCTGGCTGAGGAGGGGGCCGTGGCGAAGATTACCGGGCTCAAGAACCCGGTGATTACCGGCCCCGCCAAGGTATTCGATGACGAGCAATCGGCCCTGGAAGCCATCATGGCCAACCAGATCAAGCCGGGTGACGTGGTGGTGCTGCGCTACCTCGGCCCGCGCGGCGCACCGGGCATGCCAGAGATGCTCGCGCCCACCAGCGCGTTGGTGGGTCAGGGACTGGGTGAATCCGTGGGGCTGATTACTGATGGCCGTTTTTCCGGCGGTACCTGGGGCATGGTGGTGGGTCACGTGGCCCCGGAAGCCTATGCCGGGGGCACTATTGGCCTGGTGGAAGACGGCGACAGCATCACTATCGATTCGCACCAGCAACTGCTGCAGCTTAACGTACCGGACGAGGAAATCGCCCGGCGTCGCGCAGCCTGGGGCAAGCCGGCGCCGCGCTACACCCGTGGCGTGCTGGCCAAGTTCGCCATGAACGCCGCCAGCGCCAGCAAGGGCGCGGTACTGGACCTTTACGAGGATTAGTCCTCACCGTCGATCAACAGGACAGTCCATGTCAGAAGCCAGCAGCGCCAGCGTGAAGGAAAAGCTCATCGAGGAGATGAAGGCCTACTGGATTATCACGATATACCTGTGGGCCAGCTTCTCGCTGCTGCTGGTGTGGAAGGCCTCGCTGATACCTGCAGAGGAGGCACGCGCCCTGTCCTTTGGCGCCGCCTTTTTCAAGGCTGCGGTGATCGGCAAGTTCATTCTGGTGGGCAAGGCGATGAAGGTGGGCGCGCGCCTGCAGCACAACCGTCTGGTCAAGCGCATCGCCTGGAAGTCCCTGGCCACCATGCTGTTGCTGGCGGCGTTCGCAATACTCGAGGAATTTGTCGTGGGCATGCTGCACGGCGAGGCCTTCGCGGCGATCGCGGGAGAGCTGGGGCATCGCTCCCTGCTGGACCACCTCGCGCCCTCACTGATCATGTTGTTGGTGCTGGTGCCGATGATCACCTTTGAGGAAGTGGATGCCGCACTGGGCAAAGGGCGCCTGACGCACCTGCTGTTCAGTCGGGACGACGCCTAGAGCCACTCAGTAGCGCTGTGCCAGCTCGTTCTCGTTGAACAGGCTGGCGGGCACGCGGCTCATCTGCCGGTACACCACGTTATAGGCCAGCACCGCCTGCACGTAGTTGCGGGTTTCCTTGAAGGGAATGGACTCCACCCACTGGGGCGCGGAAAGGCCTTCGCCCTCGGTACTCAGCCAGCGTTTTACCCGGTGTGGCCCGGCGTTGTAGGCCGCCAGGGTCAGCAGCCGGTTGTTGTTATGGTCGTCCAGTAGCTGGCGGTAATAGGCGCCGCCCAGTTCCACATTGGTATTCACGTCGAACAGGTGCTGCGACAGGTTCTTGCCCCGCAGGGCCGGGTCCACCAGGCGGGCGGTGGAGGGCAGCAACTGCATCAGGCCCCGGGCGCCGGCGCCGGAGACGGCCCCGGGAAAGAAGGCGCTTTCCCGCCGGGCAATCGCCATCAGTTCGGTTTCCGGTATGGAGTACTGCTGTCCGATCTCCACAAAGGTGGGCTCAAAGGCACGTGGAAAGCGCAATTCCAGCGCATCCCAGGCGCCGGCGGTGGTGGCGGCGTCGATGGCAAAGCGATGCCACTGCCGGTCAGCCGCCATGCGCCCCAGCGCTGTCTGCTGTTCGGCAGCCAGCGGCTTGAGCAGGTAGGCCCACTCGGATGCTGCCTCCCGCACCCGCTCGAAGTACATCAGTTCCTCGATGCGCGCCATGCCCGGTTGCGCTGTCAGGGCACCCAGGTCTGCATTGGCAGCAACGGGCTCGTGGTTAAGCTGATAGGGCAGCCCCGACAGCTCCGCCGCCAGAAAGCCGTAGTACTCGCGCTCGCCAGCCACCTCTGTCCACAACGCGTTGGCGCGCTCGCTGTCCCCCAGTTCCCGGGCGGCATAGCCCGCCCAGAAGCGCCATACGTTCGCCTGCTGCCGCTCGGCGGGCAAACCGGGAAGCAGGCGCTGCAGCGCGGCCCAGTCTGATTCGACGATCGCCAGCCGCAGGCGTTTTTCCAGCCGCTTGCTGTCGCCCCGGGCCAGCAGATAGTCATCCAGCCAGGGCTGCAACTGCTCAGGTTGCTGGAACAGGGCGCGCCAGGCAATGGCGTCCTGTATCGCCTGGGCTTCGGCGTCGCTGAATGGGTAGTCCGCTGCCACCTGCTGCCATATTTTCAGTGCGTGCCCGGCGTCGCGGCGGGCCAGCCGCTTGAGCGCGTGTTCGTACACGTGGCGCGATTTTTCCTCCGACGCAGGTAAATCCAGTTTCTGCACCCGGTCCGGGCGCTTGTAGACGGCCAGCAGTTTGTCCGACCAATCCGCCAGCGCGGGGCTGGCCTTGCCCGCCGCGTAGGTCATCAAGCTGCGGCGGTGCGCGTCGAAGGCCAGGCGCTGGCGCTGCCAGCTGGTCTCATCGTCCAGCTGGCCGGCCTTGAGCCATTCATTGAACAGGGGGTCACAGGCCTTGGGCCGGGATTTGCCGTGCAGCCACAATTCCCGCGCACCCTGCCAGGCCAGTTGCCTATCGCCAACTTGGTTCTGGGCACGGAAGAAGTAGCACTGCAGCTCGACATCGTTGGGGCGGTCCGGGCTGGCCGCCAGCACGTTGTCCCAGTGCCGCAGCTGACCCTGACTGCGCAGGTAACGATCCTTGAAGCGCAGCGCCAGCGGCGTGTCCGCTACGTTATCTATAAACTCTGCGGCCTGCTGGCCGTTCACGATGGATAGCTGGGAATCGAGGATGGCGTAATCCAGATAAATGGACAGCGGATAGTCGTCGAGGGCGGGGCGCAGTTGGCGTAACTGGGTGAATCGGCGGGCGTCGACCATGGACTCCGCCTTTACGAAATCCTTGCGCAGGGATTCCAGTGGTTCTGCAGCTTGCGCCGCACCCACGCCCAGAAATGCTGCCAGAAACAGCCCCAGCATGTTCGCTCATAACCCTGTGAAGATTGGGTTTAGACTGACACGTACACGCAGAGTTCTCCAGTCAAAGTGACGGTGTGCTTCGGTATGCACAGGGAATCCAGCCGCATGATGCCGATGAAGAACCACACTGACGCTGTTTTCCGTACAATGCGCGTTGCCCGTCTGATGCCATCTGGATTCGATACCCTCTCATGCCTCTCCTGAAACTCGACAAAGCCTGCCTGCAATACGGTACCCAGGTGATTCTGGACAATGTGGAGTTCAGCATCCGGCCGGGGGATCGCATCGGCCTGCTGGGGCGCAACGGGGCGGGTAAATCCACCCTGCTGAAAACCATACTCGGCGAGGTTGTGCCGGAAAGCGGCGAACGCTGGCTGCGTCCGGGTACGCGCATTGCCTACCTGGACCAGTCGCTGCCCGATGCCGACGAGCAGGATGTGTACGATGTGGTGGCGCACGGCCTGGCGGATGTGGGTGATGTTCTGGCGCGCTACCACCACTGCATTCTGGAAAACGATATGGACGGCCTGGCCCGCGCGCAGGCCGAACTGGAGGCCAAGGACGGCTGGCGCCTCGCGCAAAAGGTGGAGTCGGTCATCAGCCAGCTGCAGCTACCCGGGGAGGCCAAAATGGCCACACTTTCCGGCGGCTGGCGCCGCCGGGTAGCGCTGGGGCAGGCGCTGGTAAGCGAGCCGGATATCCTGCTGCTGGACGAACCCACCAACCACCTGGATATACCCGCCATTGAGTGGTTGGAGCAGACCCTCAAGGGCTACGCCGGCGCCATCATGTTTATCACACACGACCGCGCCTTTCTGCAGAGTCTGGCCACCACCATCGCCGAACTGGACCGCGGTCACCTGCTCAGTTGGGAGGGCCGCTACCAGGACTTCCTGCGTTTTCGTGACCAGCAGCTGGCCGCCGAGGAAAAGGAAAATGCGCTGTTCGACAAGCGGCTGGCGGAGGAGGAAAAATGGATACGCCAGGGCATCAAGGCGCGGCGCACCCGCAATGAAGGGCGCGTGCGCGCGCTGAAGGCCATGCGCGCCGAGCGCAGCGAGCGCCGTGAGCGAACCGGCAAGGCCAACTTCCGCCTGGAGGGCGCTGATCGCTCGGGCAAGCGCGTGGCGGAGCTGGAGAACGTCAGCCACAGTTACGGCGGCAAGAAGGTCATCGACAATCTCACCACCCTCGTGAGCCGCGGCGACCGGATTGGCCTGGTGGGTGCCAATGGCGCCGGCAAAACCACCTTGCTCAAGATCCTGCTGGGTGAGCTGACACCGGACAGTGGCACGGTGACACTGGGCACCAAGCTGGAGGTGGCGTACTTCGACCAGCTGCGTGGGAATCTTGATCCAGACAAGAACCTGATCGACAACGTCTGCGGCGGCCAGGAGTTTGTAGAGATCGACGGCAACCGCCGCCACGCCATGTCCTACCTGGGCGATTTCCTGTTCACACCGGATCGCGTGCGCACCCCGGTGCGTGCCTTGTCCGGTGGAGAACAGAACCGGGCCATTCTGGCGCAACTGTTCTCAAAGCCTGCCAACCTGCTGGTGCTGGATGAACCCACCAATGACCTGGACGTGGAAACCCTGGAGCTGCTGGAAGAAATCCTGCTCACCTTCAAGGGCACGGTGTTGCTGGTCAGCCACGACCGCGCCTTTATGGATAACGTGGTCACCAGCATTCTGGTGCTGGAAGGCAATGGCCGGGTCAGCGAACACGTGGGCGGTTACAGCAACTGGGTGGAAAAGGGCGGACGCCTGAGGGGGCTGGAAGAACCGGCGGCCGGCGAAGCCGAAGCCGCGCGGCCGCCTGCGCCGGCAGACAAGCCCGCAGCAGCACCCAAAAAGAAGCTGTCTTACAAAGACCAGCGCGAGCTGGACGCACTGCCAGACCGCATCGAGTCCCTGGAGGCCGAGCAGCAAGCCCTGGAAGCACAGATTGCCGACCCGGCGTTCTACCAGCAGGACCATGCCATCACCGGCCCGGTGCTGGAGCAATTGGCAACACTGCAGGCAGAGCTGGAAGCCGCCTACGCGCGCTGGGAAGTGCTGTCAGACTGAAGCTGAGCCAGCCAGCGTTCAGCCCGCTGCGGCCTCCGTCGCGTAGGCCGTCACAAAGCCGTAGTCGGGCTTGCCGTTGGGGGCGCGCTTGAGGTCGTCGATGGTGAAGATAAGTTTAGGCACTTTGTAGTCCGCCAGCTGCGCCCGGCAGTGCGCCTGTACGGCGTCGATATCCAGGGTGTCGGCGTTGAGGCCGGGGCCCTGCACCACCGCCACCACCTGCTTGCCGAAGCGCGCGTGGGGCAGGCCCACTACCAGCGCATCGGTAATAGCGGGATGCTCAGTGAGCACCCGCTCCACTTCCACGGTATAGACCTTTTCGCCGCCGGTGTTGATCACCGTGGAGTCACGCCCCAGCAGCACGATCATGCCGTCTTCACGCAGGGTGCAGCGGTCACCGGTTTTTACCAGCCGCTGCCCGTCCAGCTCGATAAATGTCTCCGCCGATTTTTCCGGCGCGTTGTAGTAGCCGATGGGTGCATAGCCCCCGGAGTAAATCATCCCGATCGTGTCGCTGCCGGGCAGCACGGGCTGCAGGTTCTCATCCAGCACGCGGGTGGTTGGCATGGGCGAAAACCCCCCCGCCTCTGCAGTAGAGATACCGTAGCCGATGGCCTCGGAGCTGCCTAGCGTGTCCATCATCATAAGCCCGGGGTTGTGCCTCAGAAACGCCGCTTTGCTGGCGTCGCTCATGGATGCGCCGGAGCTGACCAGCAGCATCAGGCTGGCGATGGCATTCTCCCCCGCGCGCGCATCCAGGGCGGCAGCCAGCGGCGTGGCAAAGGCGTCGCCCACCAATACCAGACCGCCCACCTTGTGCAGTTTGATGGCGTCCAGTGCGGCATCCGGGTCGAATTTGTTGCCGGGTAGCGTAGCGACAGCGTTGCCCTGGCCCAACATCATCAGCGCCATAATCATGCCGGCCCCATGCATCAACGGGCTCAGGCTGAGAAACGGCATGCCGCCGGGCAGTCGGTTGACGTTGGCCACGTGCTCTTCCAGGGTGGCGGGGTGCTGCTGGATGCCCAGCACCAGTTTCAGCGCGTTACCGGTGGCTGTCTGGGTTTTGCGGAACATGTCCTCGTGGCGCCACTGGGTGCCCTTGGGGAGGCCGGTGGTGCCGCCGGTGGCAATCAGTATCAGGTCATAGCTGGAGGTGCGCCGCTGGAAATTTTGCGGCCGCCTGGCCTGCAG
>JAZBPS010000248.1:0-9984 GCA_036353375.1 Halieaceae bacterium
GACGGTCTACCGCGAGGAGATTTTCGGCCCGGTGCTTTGCGTTATGCGGGTTGCCAGCGCCGATGCGGCCCTGGAGCTGGTCAATGCCCACGAATACGGCAACGGCACCTGTATTTTTACCCGCGACGGCGGCGCGGGCCGCAGCTTCGCATCCGGCGTGCAGGCTGGCATGGTCGGCATCAATGTGCCGCTACCGGTGCCGGTGTCCAACCACAGCTTCGGTGGCTGGAAGCGGTCCATATTCGGTGACCTCAGCATCTATGGCCCCGATGGTGTGCGCTTCTACACCCGGCGCAAGACCGTGACCCAGCGCTGGCCGGTTGGCGGCGTGAGCTAGCAGGCAGTCTTCCACTTCCCCAGCAACCAGTAACACGCGCCAGGTTCGCGCCACAGAGACCCTGGCTTCTGCGCTGAACCGGGCGACTCGCCGTTGCCCGTAATACCGTTCATCGTCGGCCACCTGTGCGAAAGGGGGAATTTTTTATTGCGCCATGTGATATGGTGTAGTATAACACTATGCAAACGGCGCAGTGCCGGTCCGGTTACTTTCATTCACGGTGGATCACATTATGAAGCGCAATACTTATCCAGCATTACTTCCCCTCGTTGCTGCAATGTCGACAGCGATGCTGCTCAACGGATGTGTCATCATCGATGGCGACACCAGCCATCTGATGACCAGGTCTTCCTGGGAAAAGGAGCAGGAGAAAAATCGCGAGGCGATCGCGTCGCTGGCTATCGGCATGGAGCGCGGTGAGGTAATGCAAAGGCTGGGCTCTCCCGCCTATTCTGAGGCGTTTACGGAAGCGGAAGACGAATATCGTGTGCTCTTTTACCGCACCCAGCGGCTGCACGGAGATGGCGAGACCACCCGGGATGAGACAACACCGCTGGTATTCAGGAACGACACACTGATGGGCTGGGGCGACAGCGTCTATCAGGGCCTGCGCTAGCTATCAGTTCAGATGAGGCGCCAGTGGATGGCGTACAGTACTGCCTGGGTGCGATCGCGGCAGTTGAGTTTGGACAGTATGCTTGACACGTGGTTCTTCACGGTGCCCTCGGCCAGGTGGATGATATCTGCTATCTCCCGGTTCGAGAGGCCGCCAGCCACCAGGCGCAGTATTTCCTGTTCCTTGCCGCTCAGCACTCCCGGGTCGGTGGGTGGCGCATCGGTAATGCCGGTGCTCACCTGGGATACCAGTCTGGGTTCCGCGATGAAGCCGCCGTTGGCCACGGTTTCCACGCCGTCTATGAGCTTTTCCAAAGAGACGTCCTTAAGCAGGAAGCCATTGGCGCCCGCAGCCAGTGCGTCGACAAAGAGCTGGTGATCGTCGAAGGTTGTGAGCATCAGAACGGGTTGTTTGTTCCCTGCGCCGCGCAGGCGGCGCACCAGGGTTATGCCGTCAAGGCCGGGCATGCGAATATCGCAAACCAGCACGTCCACAGGCTCAGTCCTCAGTTTTTCAAGCGCGGATTCGCCGTCATTACACTGCCAGCGTGTGCGCATGCTGTCTGAAAGTTCAATCAGGCGTGCTATACCCTCGCGCACGAGCACTTGATCATCCACGACCCCAACCTGAATCATGCCGGCTTTACTGCTGTCGCGCTGTTTCCGTTGTCGGCCTCGCCTGCGCCTGGCGAAGCGGTCTTGTTGTCGGTGTTGAAGTGCAACAGCAGTTCGCAGCCACCCTTCGCTTCGGCGTTGCGCAGGCTGGCACTGCCACCAAAATGTGACAGTCTCTTGCGGATGTTGTTGAGCCCGAATCCGGCTTTGACGTTGTTTGCTGGCATGCCGGAGCCATTATCCAGCACCCGCAGCGCACCATCCTCGCAACGGAGACTGATAAGGTCTGCGCCGCCGTGGCGCACAGCGTTGTTGATCGCCTCCTGCAGGCAGAAAACCAACTGCCGACCAAGCTCTGCCGACACAGAGGGAAGCTCGCCCTCTATGCGAATTGCTACGCCCGGCGTCATTTGTGCGAGCGCGGCGATAGCGCCAGGCAGGTCAGCGCACTCTTCGCCGGACATGCGGCGCACCACAGCCCGGATATCTTCCAGCAGAGCAGCAGAGAGTTCCTGGCAGGACTGAACCGAAGGCTGCATCTCCGGCGGCGCGACATGCGCCAGGGCCTCCAGCTGCAGCCGTAGCGCAGTGAGCTGGTGACCGACAGAGTCATGTAGATCGCCGGCTATACGCAGCCTCTCCTCGGCCTGGCTCTGCTGGGCCAGCACCGCGCGCGCGGCGATCAGCTCATTGTTTTGCCTTGCCAGTAGTTCTTGCTGCTCTTTCTCGCGGCAGCGTGAGAGGCTGGACGTGATAGCAAATGCCTGCAGTGCTGTCAGTGACGCCCAGGCTACGATGTACTGCTGGCCACTCAAGGAAATCTCCAGGACTGCAAGGTATGCCGCGTTGGCGAGCAACAGCAGCTGCCAGCTTCTGCGCGGTGAAAAGTGGTAGGGCACAGAGGCCATCAGTACCACGGCAAGGATCAGTGTGGCGGTATCTGGATGCAGCGTGAGCTCGATCACGCTGATCAGGAGCATCGAAAGCAGGCTTATGCGTGCGGTTCTTGCAGACCACCCCAATCGCTCCCAGTTGGCGCTTGCGAGAAATAAAGTGATAAACGCTGCATAGCTGACCATGCCGGGCCAAACCGGTGTGGCTTCAAGATTAATCGTTGCCACCACCAGTGCCGCGACAACGCCGCTGGTAATCAACAGCTTCTGGTCCAGGGATTTTTTCGTCTGGTTCATCGTCAAAATCTTACTTCAAACCTGTCTGCAATGACCCCTGCCAAAAGTCACGATCTGGTGGTCGCCAAATCGTGACTTCTGCCACCTGCCGGCAGATGACCAGCAGCGCATACTGTTTTCAATGCCTGCGGGCAGAGCATTACCTGGTGTTGCGAATTGGAGGAAATCATGAAAAAGATTCTGAGTGGCATTGTAATGGCAGCCAGCTGCGCGTTCCCGGCGTCGGCAGCAGATATTGAGATTACCGTGAACAACATCACTGAGATCACCGGCATGCTCTATTGGGCAGTCTATGACAGCGCCGAGAATTACCGAGCTCAGTCTGGACCGGTAATGTCGGCACGTAATCGCGTTTCGGCATCCACACTGTCACTTACGCTGCACAATATGCCGGCCGGCCGCTATGCCGTGCGCCTGTTTCACGATGCCAACGGTAACGGTGATCTGGATAGCAATGCGCTGGGCATACCGACGGAAGGTTATGGCTTCAGTAACAACGCTGGGAAATTCGGCCCCGCGTCATTTGAGGATGCTGCGGTGGATGTGCAAGGCGATACGCGCATGGCGATCCGGTTGCGGTGATCGAGATGGATCGTCGCGATTTCCTGAAATCCCTGGCTATGCTGGCGTCGGGTTCAGCGCTCATGCCATACGGCGTATTGGCTGCGCCAGGTGACTGGCGGCTCGCATTCGAGGGGGTGACCCAGGACTTGCCCGATACCCCGATGCAGGTGGAGGGCGTTATACCGGAGGAATGCTACGGCACGCTTTACCGCAATGGTCCTGCGCTCTATCAGCGAGGTGAGCAGCGTTACCAGCATTGGTTCGATCCGGACGGGATGGTACAGGCTTATCGGCTGGGCGCAGACGGCGTGAGTCATGCAGGGCGCTTTGTGCGAACGCAGAAATTTCTGCAGGAGTCTGCAGCAGGACGCTTCCTGTTTGATGGAGCAGGGTCCAAATTTGCCGACAGCCTGCCCGCCAGAAACAACGAGAGTGGTAACGTCGCCAATATCAACGTACAGCCATTCAATGGCGAGTTGCTGGCATTGTGGGAAGCCGGGTCCCCTTACAGGATGGACCCGGACAGTCTGGACACGCTGGGCCAGCAATACTGGCTGCCGGAGCTCAAAGGGGTGCCGTTTTCCGCACATCCCCATGTCGACGGTACGGGTGACATGTGGAACATTGGCGCAGCACCCTGGGCGTCCCGGCCCACGCTGGCGCTTTATCACATCGGCAAGAAAGGCCAGCTCAAGAAATACCGCATGCAACAGCTGCCGGAGATGGGCTACATCCACGACTTCGTTCTGACGCCGCGCTATCTCGTGGTGCTGAACAGTTCGTCAATCATGGGTGTTGGTGAGACCTTCGTAGGGAGCATGCACTGGACACCGACGCGCCCCAGCGAGCTCCTGTTTTTTGACCGTAACGACTTCTCGCTGGTAAAAACCCTGGATGTGCCTGCTACCTTTGTCTTCCACTTTGGCAACGGCTGGGAGCAGGCGGGCCGTATCTGCTTCACGGCCTGTGAATACAGGAACGATAGCATCGCAACCCGGGCGATGTACCACCTTGTGCGGGGAGCGCCGACAGCTCAGCTACCGGAATCGCGACTTGTTCGCTATGCGGTTGACCTTGCCGCTGGGACAGTGCAGAAAACGGATCTTGAACTGCCTTTTGAGTTTCCCAGCTATGACCGTCGCCGACCGTTCCAGGCACAACAGCTTTACGGTGTTGCGGGGGGTGACAGCGGCAGCGCAGGGCTCAGCGGCGAGATCGCCTGTATCGATCCGCGCACAGGCAAGAGGGACAGCTTTCGCTATGGCGACCATGTCATCGTGGAAGAGCCGCAGCTGGTGTTTGGCAGGAGCGGGGCGTTCGTTGTGCACAGTTATCTCGACACGCATAACGGCCAGACTGGCCTGGCGATCCTGCGGGCGGGAAATCTGTCAGATGGCCCGGTGGCTCGTGCGACCATGGATCGCATCGTCCCGCCGGGATTCCACGGATGCTTTTTGCCGAAGGCATAGGCGGCAGACTGCGCGGTTGTACAGGACCCTAGTCTTCCAGGCGCACAATGCAATTGTGGTCCTCCAGGCGCCGGATCTCCTCGCCCACGTTATAGGCCTCTATGCGCTGTTGCATGGTGTCTTTGCGCCATTGGCGCAATTCCTTCCGCGTCAGCGCCTCTGCATAGCGCCTCAGGTCAACGGGCTGGGTCAAAAGCAGGCCGGGTACCGGGGCTGGCTCACCATCGTCGCCCTTGGCCACCATGGTGAAGTAGGAGGTATTGGTGTGCTTGGCGACGCGCTCCTTGACGTTCTCCGCCATGACGCGGATCCCCACCACCATGGAGCTGGTTCCGGTGTAGTTGACGCGGGCGGTCATGGACACCAGGTCGCCCACGTCAACCGGCTGCAGAAAATCGACATTCTCTACGGACACGGTGACGCAGTAATTTTCAGCGTGCTTGGTCGCGCAGGCGTAGGCAACCTTGTCCATCAGGGAGAGCAGAATGCCGCCATGGATCTTGCCGCCGAAGTTCGCGTAAGACGGAATCATCAGCTCAGTGATCGTGGTATCGGAATCAGATGGTCGCTTATAGGTATTCTTGTCAGACATAACATTGGGTTCCTTGCAGGACCAGGGAGCCTACTGGCTGTTGACGGCGGCGCTGAGCTTCGGAATCTCCCGATGCAGGATGCTGTCGTTCAGCGAGTAGTCGACGGGCACGTCGATGAGATGCACAGCGGGCTCTGCCAGACACTGCTGTAACACGCCGCTCAGCGCCTCGGTGGCCTCAATGCGCCATCCCGTCGCGCCGTAGGACTCCGCATAGCGGACGAAATCCGGATTTCCGTAATCCAGGCCATAGTTCCCGAAGCCCGCATCCGCCTGCTTCCATTTGATCATGCCGTAGGCATCATCGCGCAGGATCAATATCACCAGGTGCATCCCCAGCCTGACGGCGGTTTCCAGCTCCTGGCTGTTCATCATGAAGCCGCCATCGCCGCAGACGCTGACGACAGGACGCTCTGGATACACCAGCCTTGCGGCCATCGCCGACGGCAGCCCCGCGCCCATGGTTGCCAGTGCATTGTCCAGTAGCAGCGTTTTCGCATGGGCAGCGGGAAAGTTTCGCGCAAACCAGATCTTGTAAATGCCGTTGTCCAGGGTAACGATTCCGTCATCAGGTACTGCCGCACGCACCTCCCTGACCAGGCGCTCCGGCCGCAGCGGGAAGCGGTCGTCGGACTCGGCTTCCTGCCGGTGCTCGATGTACGCTGCGTGAGCCTTGGCGAACAGCGAGAAGTCCCAGTGCGCCTGCGCCTCGATTTGTTCCTTGATCTGCCAGATGCTGTTGGCGATATCGCCCACCACCTCCAGTTGTGGAAAGTAGACAGGGTCCACCACAGCCGAGTCGAAGTTGATGTGAATAACTTGCCGTTTGTCGGTACTGCGCATAAAGAACGGGGGCTTTTCCACCACGTCGTGGCCGACATTGATGATCAGGTCTGCGGCTTCCAGGACGCGATGCACAAAATCGTGATCAGACAGCGCCGCGTTGCCCATAAAGCGTTCATCGCGCTCATCGAGTACGCCCTTGCCCATTTGCGTGGTGATGAAGGGAATGCCGGTTTTGTCGACAAACTCGCGCAGCATCCGTGCCGTTAGCTTGCGGTTCGCGCCGGCGCCGATGAGCAGCACCGGCGATCTGGCCGCGGCTACCATTTCCACGGCGCGGTTGATGGCCTTGTACTCGGCGATGGGACGCCTGACCATGCTGGGTGGTATGAGTCTGGCGTCTGTATCCTCGCTGGCAATGTCTTCCGGCAACTCGATATGCGTGGCGCCGGGCCTTTCCTCATGGGCAAGCCGGAACGCTTCCCTGACCACGGCGGGTATGCGATCGCCGCTGACCACCTGCGTCGTGTATTTGGTGAGGGGCTGCATCATGTCGACAACGTCAATCACCTGGAAGCGGCCCTGCTTTGAGCTCTTGATCGGCTTTTGTCCGGTGATCATCAGCATTGGCATGGCGCCAAGCTGCGCATAGGCGGCCGCTGTGACCAGGTTGGTGGCGCCGGGCCCCAGGGTTGAAAGACAGACGCCTACATTGCCGGTCAGCCGGCCATAGGTTGCTGCCATGAAGCCTGCTGCCTGCTCATGGCGGGTTAAGATCAGTTTGATGCTGGACGTGCGCAGGGACTCCAGCAGGTCGAGGTTCTCCTCGCCGGGGATACCGAAGATGTATTCAACGCCCTCCGCCTCCAGCGCTTTTACGAACAGGTCTGAGGCTTTCACAATGTCGTCTCCTTGGTATTCGCCAGTGTATACGAAATGCGTGGCGTGGCGGCTTAGCCCGCCCGCCAGGGCAGCGCAGCACCATTGGCGCCCTGGAACCGTTACCATGCACTGAAAGCCCGGACGTGGAACACATGAACTACAACTGGAAAACAGCCCTGGAGGCTGCCATCAAGCGCAATCGCCGCGATGCGCACCATCGCTACCTGCAGCTTGCGACCCTGCGGGAGGACGGCTCCCCCGCCAATCGGACGCTGGTTTTCCGTGGTTTTGCGCAGGACAGTGATTGTCTCCAGATGGTGACGGATGCGCGCAGTGAGAAGCCCGACCAGATCCGCAGGGATGCTCGAGCGGAAATTTGCTGGTATTTCACCGGCAGTCGAGAGCAGTTTCGCTTGCAGGGCAGCCTGTCCATTGTTGCCGGGACACCGGCCGAGGAGCCCGCGGTGCAGGATGCGCGAAGGGCGCTCTGGTCCGCCTTGTCAGGCCCGGCCCGGGCCCAGTTTTTCTGGGCGGCGCCGGGCCAGCCGGTGGAGGTTGTCGACGAGCTGCCGCAGACGGACGCCGTTCCCGACCATTTCCTGCTGTTAGTGTTTGATCCTTTTCGGGTAGACCATCTGCGCCTGGCTGCTGATCCCCAGCAGCGCAGGCTGTCCCTGCGGAAGGCGGGCGAATGGCAGGCGCAAGCCGTCAATCCGTAAAGCAGTAACCTCACAGGCGGTCAACAGAGTGTCATGGTGTGTAAGCGGGTTACAAGGGTCTAACCTGACCGGGTCACGCCTGACCGGGTCACGCCAGACCGGGTCACGCCTGACCGGGTCACGCCAGACCGGGTCACGCCAGACCGGGTCACGCTAGACCGGGCCCAACCGATCACGCTGCCAGGCCTGCTATTCGTAGGACAGGGAGGTCGCCTTGCCGCCAAACACCCTGTAGACAAACACGGTATAGGCGAGAATTGCCGGCAGTGTGATCGCTACCCCGTAGAACACGAATTCCAGCGACGCGGTCGCCGCTGCTGCTTCGTGCAGGGTCATGCGTCCGATAATGATGTCCGGGTAGATGCTGTAGGCCAGCCCAACCGCCGCCATCAGGCAGATCACCACCAGCGCAACAAAAACAATCCAGGCGTAGTTCCGGCGCAAAACCTCAGGGTGGCCGAGGGCCCACCACACCGCGGCATAGGCCAGGGCGGTGCTCACCGGAATCGGCAGCAGGCCGATCGCGGCAGGGAGTGTAAACCAGCGGGCGGCAATTTCCGGGCTAACCACAGGTGTGGCGACAGACACCAGCAGCAGCGCCACACCCATGGGCAGCTGCGCGCGGCGGCTCCAGCGAATGGCCTTGTCAAACAGCGCACCCTCGGCCTTGATCAGCAACCAGGCACAGCCCAGCATGACGTAGAGCGACGGCAGCGTCAGCGCGATCAGCGTGGCAAATGCACGGCTGGTCGCGGTGTCCTGCAGACCGGTGATGTAGGCTCCCAGCATCCAACCCTGGGCCGCGGCGGCGGTCAGGGAGCCAATGAAGAACGCGCTGTTCCACATGGCCTTGCGGTCGTCGCCTGCCTTTACCCGAAAGTCGAAGGCCACACCGCGCAGGATCAGGCCGAAAAGCATGATGGTCACCGGGATGTAGAGCGCGGTCAGAACGATCCCATGGGCCTGGGGAAACGCCACCAGCAGCACCCCCACGCCCAGCACAATCCAGGTTTCATTGGCGTCCCAGAAGGGGCCTATGGAGGCAATCATGATGTCCTTTTCAGCGTCGTCAGCGAAGGGCAACAGCAGGCCGATGCCGAGGTCAAAGCCGTCCAGGATGACGTACAACAACAGGGCCAGCCCCATCGCGAAGACGAAAAACAGGGGAAGGAACTCAGCCATGAACGAGGGTGGCTCCCGCCGATCTGTCACCCAGCATGTCTGCCGGGTTCGGTGGATGGGGTTTGGTGGACATGTAACGCACGGCCTGAACATAGGAGATCAGCAGGAACACATAGAGCCCGACGTAGCCGAACAGCGTGCCAGCCAGTGTTGCGGAGGCGTGTTCTGCCGCCACCTCGGCGGTGCCCACGAGTCCGTAGACCATCCACGGCTGGCGGCCGATTTCCGTGACGTACCAGCCTGCCAGGGTAGCCACCCAGCCGGAGTAGGTCATCAGCGATAGCAGGCGCAGCAGGCGCGGCCCGATGTGGCCCCGTCGCCAGTAGCTCCAGGCGCCCCAGAATGCCGTCAGCAGCATGGCCATGCCCACACCCAGCATCACTCTGAAGGACCAGAATACCTGCGGCACCGGGGGGTGTTCGTCGGCGAACTCATTGAGGCCGCGCACTTCGCCGTCCATCTCGTGGGTGAGGATCATGCTGGCCGCGTAGGGAATCTCTATCGCATAGCGGTTTTTCCTCGCCTCCTGATCGGGCCACGCGAACAGGGTGAAGGGGGCGCCGCGCTCGGTCTCCCAGACACCCTCCATGGCGGCAATCTTGGCGGGCTGGTGCTCCAGCGTGTTAAGTCCGTGCAGGTCGCCAACGAAGATCTGCAGGGGAATCAGCACCGCGGCCATAACGACGCCGGTCTTCATCACCTTGTGGGTGGCGGGACCGCTGACGCCGCTGCGAATACGCCAGGCGCAGATGCCGGCGATCATGAAGGCGCTGGTCAGGAAGCTGGCGAGCAACACATGGGCGAACCGATAGGGGAAAGACGGGTTGAAAATGATTGCCAGCCAGTCGCTGGCATGGAACTGGCCATCCTGCAGGGTGAAGCCTGCGGGGGTGTGCATCCATGAGTTCAGTGCCAGTATCCAGAACGCCGATATCGACGTCCCCAGTGCGACCAGTGCAGTGGCAACAAGGTGCACGCGATTGGAAACACGCTGGCGACCGAACAGCATGATGCCGAGGAAGGACGCTTCCATGAA
>JAZBPS010000249.1:0-25215 GCA_036353375.1 Halieaceae bacterium
CTGCTGAAATCCTGCTCCCCCAGCAGCACCTGGGCATGGGCGTGCATGCTGTCCGCATCCAGAGGATGCCTGACCCAGGTCACGTAGTCAGCGCCCAGGGCGGGGCGAACGGCATCGTTATAAATCAGGTAGCGATAGTGTCTGGCAGTAGCGCTGTGACGCGCGTGGAAGTCCCGGGAGACTTCGAAGGCCTGCAGCACAGAGACCGGGCAGTCGAGGTTGGCATTGGCACCGCGCATCCAGCCCTGCAATGGTCTGGGATTGGCAGCATCAAAGTGCACCAATTGGGCCGTTGCGTGTACCCCGGAATCTGTTCGACCGGCGCAGTGGAGCCGCACGGGATGGTTGGCGACAAAGCCCAGGGCCCGCTCCAGCGCGCCCTGCACGGTGATTGCGTTGGAACCTTTCTGCAACTGCCAGCCGTTGAAACCGGATCCATCGTATTGTACCCACATCGCAACGCGCTGGGCGGCAATACCTTGCGTATCAGCTGCAGGAGCAACACCAGGGCTCGCGCTATCCTCCACGTTGCCTTCCGCGTTGCCGTCCGCGTTACCTTGCTGGCTAGTCAAGCCCCTCTAGCAGCGCTTGCGCTTCCTTCTGCTGGGACTCGTTACCGCTGCCCATCACCTCGCTGAGGATGCTCCTGGCGCCATCATGGTCACCCATGTCGACATAGGCCCGGGCAAGGTCCAGCTTCGTGTCGATCTCATCGCCATCTGCGGCAAACAGCGATTCCGCATCACCGTCGTCGTCTGACATATCCAGCTCAAGGCCCGCCAGATCGTCGTCGCCATCGTCATCCAACGCAATATCGGCGCCATCCAGCTCCGAAGCCAGATCGTCGGACAGGCCGCCGAGATCGCCATCATCGTCCAGCGACATCTCGAGGTCATCCAGATCGCTATCGGCGCCCTCTTCGCCGGAATCTTCAAGCTCGAGGTCTCCGAACCCACTGAGGTCACTGTCGTCATCCTCATCGTCAAGACCGTCTGCGAGGCTGACCTCGTCATCGGGAGCGGCACTGTCCAGGTCATCCAGATCAGGCAGGTCGAGGGAGCCCTCGGAAGACGCGCCGGCAGAGGCCGAACTGGTGTTCTCGTCCTCAAACTCGAGGTCGAAATCGGAATCCTCGTCGTCGAAATCACCCAGATCGAGGGAGTCGTCATCGGTGTCTGATGCCGTCTCAAGCATGTCGTCGCCGAAGCCGGAAAGCAGGTCGTCGAGGCTGTCTTCTTCGTCCGCACCGGCGACATCGGTGACGGACTCCGTATCTTCGATGCCAGATGACGGGGACGCGCTTTTCTCGTCGTCCAGGACCACGGTTTCGGCGTCGTCGTCAACACCCAGATCCAGGTCGTCGTCGAGTGCGAGGGATGCGCTGGCG
This sequence comes from Halieaceae bacterium, assembly GCA_036353375.1. Classification (GTDB taxonomy): domain Bacteria; phylum Pseudomonadota; class Gammaproteobacteria; order Pseudomonadales; family Halieaceae; genus JANQIO01. The sequence goes on from JAZBPS010000249.1 coordinate 1,388, forward strand.
AGATCAGGATAGTCCTCGTCGCCAGCCGGCTCTGCATCCAGGTCCAGCGAGAGTTCATCCTCGGGTTCCGCGTCAGCCTCAGGCAGGGAAGAAGCGTCCTCGCCAGGATCGGGGCTTTCATCGTCCAGCGTAATGCTGTCGTCCAGTTCCAGACTGTCGTCATCCAGCGCAAGGCTGTCTGCATCGAGCTCAAGGCTGTCGTCATCGAGCTCAAGGCTGTCGTCATCGAGCTCAAGGCTGTTGTCATCAAGCTCAAGGCTGTCGTCGAGTCCGGCCGTCTCGATATCGTCCGTATCGATATCCAGGCTTTCCAATGCGCTGTCGTCGATTTCAAGCGCTGTTTCGTCAGCCAGATCGCCCGGATCATCCAGCCCCAGATCCACAGTCTCTGCACCCTGCTGCTCGCGGGCCGCGGCCTGCGCAGCTTCCACTTGCTCCGGGGTGATCGACGGGGGCGGCAGATCCTGTAACCACACCTCGCCGCCATCCACGGCTTCCAGCAAACCGCGAGCACGCGCCAACACATTCTCGTCGCCGATGACCTGCAGATCGGCATACTGCTGCTGGAACTCGGCGCTCTCCACCATCTCAATGCAAGCTTCCATCAGCTTGAAACGGTAGTCAGTGTTGGCGGGCTCTATGCTGATAGCGGTTTTCAGCAGATCGACCGCCTGCGGGAAGCGGCCATAGGCGATGTAGATATCCGCCTCTGCCAGGGCGTCCCCGGTCTCAAACTGGGCAGCGTAGGCTTCTTCGTCGGGGGCCGATGAGTAACTGCTGACGGTCTCCACCGCGCTCGCGGCCTTCTCGGCGCCCTCTTCGACTTCGTCGACAATCAGGCTTTCATCGGACAGGCTGACATCGGCAAACTCATCGTCATCCTTGCCGCCACCGGAGGACGGCGCGGGCTGCGCCTTGCCGCGCCCAATGCTGGGCATCGAGAAGGACAGCCGGTTGCGCAACGCGAGCACCACCAGCAATACAATAATCAGCAAGCCTGCTGCAACATAGAGCAGGTTGGCCATGAGCATGTCTACCAGCGTGGGCTCGGGCGCCGCTCTCCGGGGTGGCGCAGGTGCCGGCGCCGGACGCTCGACAGCCGGTGCGGCAGTCTCGGCCTCGGCCGCATCTGTGGCAGCGGGCCGTTGCGGCTGTGCAGGCTCCAGCGGCTCAATCGTTCCCTCCAGCTCAGTTTCGGGAATTTCCGCGCTTTTTCCGGCTTCTGTCAGGGAAGCCTGTAACGCGGCGATCTGCTCATCCTTCAGCGCGATCAGCCGTTCCTGCATGGCCATCTGGTCTTCCATCGCGCTGAGGCGATTGGACAGATCTGCATTTTCCCGCTGGACCCGGTCCAAATCCTCCATGCGAGCGCTGATGTCTCCGCCCGCTGCCGGGCTGTCAGTCGCATCCTCGACGCCGGCTATCTCCAGCCGACCCTCGCCAGTCGACCCGGCTGCCGATCCTGCATCGTCATCCTCGGAGGCATCCATGCGCAGCTCGCCCGCGGCGGCGTCCTGCCAGCGCTGGGTCTGCCGCTCGATCTCTGCAATTGCCTGCTCGCGGCTGGGCGTGGTGATCTGGTCTGCAGACGGCAGCTGCAACACGTAGCCAGCTTTCAGCTGGTTTATGTTGCCGGCGATGAACGCCTCGCGGTTGAGTCGCTGTATATCCAGCATGGTCTGTTGCACGCTGGCACCGCCGGGACGAGCCGCCGCGGCAATGCCCCAGAGGGTGTCACTGCGCTGCACGAGGTAGCGACCGCCGCTGGTGGGCGCGCTCTGCGTACCGGCAGCGTAGTTACGATCCGCGATGGTCGGCTGTTGTGCGGCCGGCTGTGACGGTGCCGTGGAAGACGCCGCCCCGGAACCGGTCCGGGATGCTGCAGTGCCACTTTCAACCGGGACCCGCGCTCGCGCCGTGATACCTGTGTCATCACCCACGTAAATGGGCGGATCGAGCAGCAGCGTATACTCCCGCAACAGACGGCCAGCGGGCCAGCGGGCCTCGACGATGAAGTCGAGATAGGGTTCACGGACGGGATCAGCCGAGGTGACGATCAGCACCATGCTGTCGTCTTCGCGCTGCTCCACCTCGAATTTCATGCTGGTCAGGAAGTAGGCGCGGTCAACGCCGGCGCGGGCAAAGTCCTCGCGCGTGGCGAGCCGGACGCGAATCTGGCTGGGATCCAGATCACTGGTCTCCAGCAGCGCGACTTCCGCTTGCAGCGGTTCGTTGAGATAGGATTTGAGCGTGAGTCCGCCGAGACCCAGAGCAGCTGCCATGCCTGGGGAGAGCAGCCCCAGCGCAACAAGCAACGATGCAATCCTACGCTTCATACCAACGCCTTATTATTCTGACCCGTTTGCCGCCTTCCCCTAGAAAACGACCTCATTTCACCCTGCCCCGCTGCAAGGTCAGCAGCCGCGACGTGCCACGGCGCTGTTGCAGCTTACTCAGGCCAGCGTTTCGCTGCGACTCGCTGCGACGTTTTTTGTGCGTATTGCGCAGTTTTTTTGACAATGCACCCGCAGCCCCTGACGCCGCGAGATGCTAACAGGTCGCTGGACTACTCGCTGCACCTGGTCAGGTTTAAACGGTAAAACCTAGAATATTCCTGTACTTACGTTCGTAAGTATCTTTTATAAATAATGTTTTAGCAAGAGTTCGGCAATTTGCACACTGTTGAGGGCCGCGCCTTTGCGGACATTGTCGGAGACTACCCAGAGGTTGAGCCCCCGGGGGTGGGAAATATCTTCTCTGATGCGGCCAACGTAGACGGCATCCTGTCCGGCAGCGTCGCATACCGGCGTGGGATAACCGGCATCCTCCTGCCGGTCCATCAGGACAACGCCGGGCGCCGACGCCAACAGCTCTCTCGCCGCATCAGCGCTGAGTTTTTCACGGGTTTCGATGTGCACGGCCTCGGAATGCCCGTAAAACACGGGAACCCTGACGCAAGTCGGGTTCACCTGAATGCTCTCGTCGCCGAAAATCTTGCGCGTCTCCCAGACCATTTTCATTTCTTCGCGGGTGTACCCGTTGTCCTGGAAACTGTCGATGTGTGGCAGCGCATTAAATGCAATTTGCACCGGATACACGGACGCCTCTGCCGGTTGCCCGTTGAGCAGTCGCGCGGTCTGGCCGGCCAGTTCCTCGATAGCCGCCTTGCCCGTGCCCGATACCGCCTGGTACGTGCAGACATTGATGCGTTCGATGTGAGCGGCGTCGTGCAGCGGCTTGAGAGCCACCAGCATCTGGATGGTCGAGCAGTTCGGATTGGCAATTATTCCACGCCCACGATAGTCGGCGATGGCGTCGGGATTCACCTCTGGCACAACCAGCGGAATATCCGCTTCGCGGCGGAAGTGGGAGGTGTTATCGATCACCACGGCACCGGCAGCAGCCGCGATGGGCGCGTATTCGGCTGAGACACTGCCACCGGCCGAAAACAGCGCAATCTCGACCTGTGAGAAATCAAACTCTGCGAGGTCACCGACGGTCATGGAGCGACCTCGGAACCGAACTGTGGAGCCCGCGGAACGCTCGCTGGCCAGGGGATAGAGCGTGCCCACGGGGAAATCGCGGGACTCCAGTATCTCGATCATGGCCTCGCCCACGGCGCCTGTCGCGCCCACTACCGCCACGTTACATTGCCGACTCATGTCCTGCTCTCCTGCTGTTTTGTCGCTCGCAAGGCTGCGACCACTGCGTCACCCATCTCCGCGGTTCCCACGGGCGTCATGTTGCCGGGACAGATATCGGGCGTCCGCAAGCCCTGGTCCAGCACCGTGCTGACGGCGGATTCTATCGCCTCGGCCGCAACGTTTGCGTCCAGTGAATAGCGCAACATCATGGCGGCGGACAGTATTGCTGCCAACGGATTGGCCTTGCCCTGGCCCGAGATATCGGGCGCCGAGCCGTGACAGGGCTCGTAGAGGCCCCGGCCCGAGGCATCCAGGCTGGCCGAGGGCAGCATGCCTATGGACCCGGTCAGCATGGCGGCGGCGTCGGAGAGAATATCGCCGAACATGTTACCCGTAACCATGACGTCAAACTGTCGGGGGGCCCGCACCAGTTGCATTGCTGCGTTGTCCACGTACATGTGGGAGAGGGTCACATCCGGATATTCCGCTGCCAGGCGCTCCATGACCTCGCGCCACAATACAGTGACCTCCAGCACGTTGCTTTTGTCTACCGAGCACAGGCGCTTGTCCCGCTTGCGGGCAGACTCGAAGGCGAGCCGGCCGATGCGCTCGATTTCGGACTCGCGGTAAACATAGGTGTTGAAACCTTCTTTCTCACCGTTCTCGAGCGTGCGGATACCGCGCGGCTCGCCGAAGTAGATGCCTCCGGTCAGCTCGCGCACAATCAACAGGTCGAGACCCGCCACCACGTCCGCACGCAGGCTCGAGGCCTCGGCCAGTTGCGGGTAAAGCAGCGCCGGCCGCAAATTGCCAAACAGCTCCAGTTGGGCGCGGATACCCAGCAAACCTCGCTCAGGCCGCAGGTCCCGCTCTACGCCATCCCACTCAGGACCGCCAACAGCGCCCAACAGGATGGCGTCAGCCGCACGCGCCTGCGCCAGGGTTTCATCCGGCAGGGGCTTGCCCGTGGCGTCGAGCGCAGCGCCGCCTATCAGTGCTTCGGACATGTCCAACCCCAGCGAGAACTGCTCGGAGACTATCTCCAGAACCCGCCGCGCCTGTGCCGTCACCTCCGGCCCGATATGGTCCCCGGGCAAAAGCAGTATACGGCGGCTCATGCGCCAGCCTCACCAACGCCGGTGAACAGCCAGGGACGCCGGGCACGCGCTTCGTCTTCATACGCGCGAATCGCATCGGCGTGTTCCAGCGTAAGCCCGATGTCGTCCAGACCGTTGAGCAGCCGGTATCGCCTGTAGGTATCCACCTCGAAAGCCTCCACCCTGCCGTCCGGCGTGATCACCTGCTGCTGCTCCAGGTCCACTGTGAGCGTATAGCCCTCCTCGCTGTACAACGCCTGAAACAGGCGGTCCACCACCGCTGCCGGCAGCACCAGGGGCAGCACGCCGTTCTTGAAGCAGTTGTTGTAGAAAATGTCGGCAAAGCTGGGCGCAATAACACAACGGAAGCCATAGTCCTCCAGCGCCCAGGGGGCGTGTTCGCGGCTGGAGCCGCAGCCGAAGTTTTCCCGGGCCAACAGAATCGAGGCACCCTGATAACGCGGGAAGTTCAGGGGGAAGTCCGGGTTCAGCGGGCGCTGGCTGCAGTCCTGCCCGGGCTGGCCCTCATCCAGGTACCGCAACTCATCAAACAGGTTGGGGCCGAAGCCCGAACGCTTGATGGACTTGAGAAACTGCTTGGGAATAATCATGTCGGTGTCGACATTGGCCCTGTCCATAGGGGCGACCAGGCCCTGGTGTACGGCAAAAGGCTTCATTCAGGACTCCTGGGGCGCACTGCCCATCAGCGTTCGCACATCGGTAAAGTGGCCGGCGACAGCGGCGGCCGCCGCCATCGCGGGGCTGACGAGATGCGTACGACCGCCAAAACCCTGCCGACCTTCAAAGTTGCGATTTGAGGTAGAGGCACAGTGTTCGCCCTGGCCCAGCTTGTCCGCATTCATTGCCAGGCACATGGAGCAGCCGGGCGCCCGCCACTCCATGCCCGCCGCAATGAATACCTGGTCCAGACCCTCGGCCTCGGCCTGTGCCTTGACGGCACCTGAGCCTGGCACCACCAGCGCCTGCTTGATCCCCGGCGCCACCTTGCGGCCGCGCACCACGGCCGCCGCCTCGCGCAGGTCCTCGATCCGGGAATTGGTGCAGGAGCCGATGAACACCCGGTCAGGTCGAATGTCCTGTATCGACTGGCCGGGCGTCAGCCCCATGTACTCCAGCGCCCGTGCTACCGACTGGCGTTTTGCAGGATCCTCAATCGACGCGGGATCCGGCACGCTGCCGTCGACAGGCAGCACCATTTCCGGGGATGTGCCCCAGGTCACCTGGGGCGCAATCGACGCACCGTCGAGCACTACAACGCTGTCGAAGTGGGCGTCCGGGTCTGAGTGCAGTTGGCGCCACTCCGCAACCGCCTGCTCCCAAAGCTCACCATCCGGCGCGAACGGACGTCCCTTCACGTAATCAAGCTTCACATCGTCAACCGCAACCAGGCCGACGCGGGCACCCGCCTCTATCGCCATATTGCACAGCGTCATGCGGCCTTCCATGCCCATGGCGCGCACCACATCGCCGCCGAATTCAATGGCGTGGCCGGTGCCGCCGGCAGTGCCAATCTGACCGATCACCGCGAGTACCACGTCCTTGGCCGAGACGCCCGGCTGCAGGTGCCCATCTATGCGCACCAGCATGTTCTTCATTTTTTTCTGGACCAGGCACTGGGTTGCCAGCACGTGTTCCACTTCCGATGTGCCAATACCCTGGGCCATGGCACCCAGCGCGCCGTGGGTCGCCGTGTGGGAATCACCGCATACCACCGTCATGCCCGGCAGGGTTGCTCCCAGTTCAGGGCCGATCACATGCACAATCCCCTGGCGGTGATCGTTGATCTCAAACTCCACGATGCCGTACTGCTGACAGTTGTCGTCCAGCGTCTTTACCTGCAGGCGGGAAACGGGATCACGAATACCCTCTACCCCGCCGCTGCGTTCGTCCTGCGCCGTGGGTACATTGTGGTCCGGCGTGGCAAGATTGGCATCAATCCGCCAGGGCTGACGGCCGGCCAGCCGCAGGCCCTCGAAGGCCTGGGGCGACGTCACCTCATGCAGCAGGTGACGGTCTATGTATATCAACACTGAATCGCCATCCAGCGTCTTGACCAGATGGGCGTCCCACAACTTGTCGTAAAGCGTCTTGGCTGTCATATGCCACCTCGGGCGGTGTTCGGTCGAAGGTTGCGCAGTATGCCCAGCGGGCATTGATAAAACAAATTCATATTTTTTATCAAAGCTATTCTCTATTGGAATGCATTGGCGGCAGCGATACACTGCCCCCATGGATATCCAGAACCTCAATGCATTCCTGCAAGTTGCGGAGCGGCGCTCGTTTTCCGCCGCGGCGGATGCACTGCACCTCACCCAGCCCGCGGTCAGCAAGCGGGTCGCTGCACTGGAGAACCAGCTGGGAGCGAGCCTTTTTGACCGGATGGGCCGGGCGGTGACACTGACCGAAGCAGGACGGGCCCTGCTGCCACACGCCCGGGAAATCGCCGGTGAGCTTGCGCGCGCACAACAGTCCATTGACGACCTCGGGGGTTCTGTCAGCGGCCGGCTGCGGTTGGCGACCAGTCACCACATCGGGCTGCACCGGCTGCCGCCGGTGTTGCGCAGCTTCAGCGAGCGTTATCCCGATGTATCACTGGACATCGATTTCATCGATTCGGAACAGGCCTTCGACGCCGTGCACCGTGGTCGCGCAGAATTGGCCATCGTGACGCTGCCACCAGCACCTGACCCGGCCCTGCACAGCCGCTGCCTGTGGCCAGACCCGCTGGACTTCATGGTATCGGCAGAGCACCCCCTGGCCCGGGCGCTGAAGCCCGGCCTGTCACAGTTGTCGGAACACCCCGCCGTGCTGCCGGGCCTCAGCACCTTCACGGGACAGATCGCCCGCGAGGCGTTCGAATCCCGGGGCCTCACGCTGGACGTGAGCCTGTCCACCAATTACCTGGAGACCATTCGCATGATGGCCAGTGTCGGCCTTGGCTGGACGCTGCTGCCGCGGGATATGCTGCAGCCGCCGCTTGAGGTGCTTAAGGTACCTGGCCTGCAGCTCAGTCGTGAACTGGGCCTGGTGCACCACCGCAGCCGCCAGTTAAGCAACGCGGCCAGCGCATTTATCAGTTTACTTCCCTGAACAATGGGGCCCCCCGGCCTGGCAAAGCCCGGCCTGGCGCGGCCCGGCCCGAGGCAACTCAGCCAGATTGCGACTGTCCCGATGATGCCTCGAGTGCGGCGAACCTGTCCGGGTTCACCTCAAACCGCCCTGGATCGGGAAAGTAAAAGCTGCCGCTGAAACGACACACCAGTGCATCTCTGGTCGCTATTACACCACTGGCGAAGCCCACCCGCCGCTTCACGGTAACCCGGTCCACGTCTACCTGCAGCCATTCGCCCAGCCGGGCGGCGCTGATGAAATCAAAGCTGAGATTGAGCGTGGGGGCTGGCAGCACCTCGCCGCGCTCGCTGTTGACCGCCCAGGCAGCGCCCACATCGGCGAGGGTCATGATGACGCCGCCATGACAGATATCCATCAGGTTGGTGTGCCCTTCGTGCACCAGGATGCCCACGGCGGGCGGCTTGCCCTCCCGACGATAGAGCGGACGCAGCACGTCGGTGAACCCCAGTCCAGCCTCCATCTGCGTAAAACCCGGCGGTACCGATGACGTCACATGACCTCCTCAAAAGATTCCCATACTGATACCCGCCGACAGCGCCTGCCCGAGCTCCTGCGCCCGTGCCAGGTGCTCCTCTTGCGGCTCGCCGCGGCAGATAATGCTTTCGGCAACGGGCTTCAACGGAAACCCGCGCAATATGCGCTCCACCTGCGCCTGCGCCCCGCGTCCATCATTCCCTGCGCTGACAATCAGTCCGTAGGGCAGGTTCAGCTGCAGTGGTTGGGCGGGATAGAAACAACGGTCCAGAAAGTCTTTCAGGCCGCCACTGACGCTGGCGGAATTCTCAGCGCCCACCAGCAGAATGCCGCCGCAGGCGGACAGTTCATCCATCCCGGCATCCCAGGCGCGGCGCCACAATACCGTGGCATCCGGCTCAGCCAGCGCCCCGCTGCGAGCTGCCGCGGCAAGACGAAACGAGGCGCCACTCTGGGAGTGGTAAACAATCAGCAGGGGTTTTGCCATGCCTCTATTTGATCACAGCCCCGGAGCCCGGAACAGCCGACCATACCCGGGCCTTTCACAGGGTTATCCACAAAAACTGTGGATAAGTTCGTGGATATCCACTTGCATCGCGGCCAAGAACCCACTTCCGAGGTGGCCACGCCGGTCCGCCCGCGGCGTGCTTTAAACTGGTGCATTCCATTTAAATCAATAAGTTAGAGATTTTTTATAGGTTTTCCTGACAGTCGCTTCGGTCTAGCCCAGTATTTACGCGGGTTCGAGACGGCCATGTGCATAAAAAACACGGTCATCGCGTGAGTGTACACTTGCGCTCCGCGCCCCACTATCTCTTAGCCGTCAGGTTTGACAATCCGCCAGCACTGGTGAATCCGGGAGTTGCGCCGGAAGTCCATGTCTATGGTCTCCCGGGTGATGTCCTGCAGCTGAGCCAGCTGGCTCACCGCCGGATCCAGGGTAAAGCCGCGCAAGTTGTTGGAGAAGTACAGCACACCGCCAGCGCGCAGCCGGAGCAAGCAGCGCTCCAGCAGAGCCAGGTGGTCACGCTGCACATCGAAATCATTGGCCAGCTTCTTGGAGTTCGAGAACGATGGCGGGTCCACCAGCATCAGGTCAAACTCCGCTGTCGTCTGTTCCAGCCACGCCATGCAATCGGCGCGCTGCAACTGGTGCGCAGGGACATGGAACCCGTTGAGTTCGAGATTTTTCTGCGCCCAGTCGAGATACGTGCGGGAAAGATCCACGCTGGTGGTTGTGCGAGCACCGCCCGCCGCCGCCTGCACGGTGGCGGTGCCGGTGTAGCAGAACAGGTTGAGAAAATCGCGGTCCCGGGCCTCCGCCGCCAGTCGCAGCCGCAGTGGGCGATGGTCCAGGAACAACCCGGTGTCCAGGTAGTCATGCAGATTGACCAGCAGCCTGGCGGCGCCCTCGCGAACTTCCCGCAGTTCGCCGCGCCGCCCCTGCCGTTGATATTGTTCATCGCCGCGCTGGCGCTGGCGCAGCTTCCACGCCACGTCAGGCTCGGCGACCTCGAATACCTCGCACAGCGCTGCCTTCGCTTCCTCCCGACGACGCTGGGCGTCTTCCTCTGCAACGCTGGCGGGTGCGCGGTATTCCGCCACGTGCAACGCCCCGTCATACCAGTCAACTGCAAAGGCATATTCCGGCATATCCGCATCGTAGACGCGGTAACAGCTATGACCCTCACGGGAGGCCCAGCGACGCAGCTGGCGAAGGTTCTTGCGCAGGCGATTCGCAAACATACGGGCGCCTTCGCTTGCCGCCACCCTGTTCTCTGTCGCTTTGCGGGCGGGCAGACGCCGGTCAGGATTCACCTCAAACAGCAGCAGGCTGCAGGGCATCTGTCCGTTGAAAAGCGCGTACTGCTTATGGCTGCGCAGGCCGGTTGCCATGCCCAGTTCTTTATCGGGGGTCAGCAGCGCGGCCTGCCAGCCGGGGAACTCCGCCAGCATGCGTTCGCCCCACTGGCGATACAAACCCTTGAGAGACTCCAGCTCGCCCAGTCGCTCGCCGTAGGGCGGGTTTGAGAGGACAAGCCCCGGCTGCAAGGCGCGGTGCGTTGGCTGCCTGAGCGCTGCCAGCGGCTTGCATATCACCCGGACCTGATCCTCAAGCCCCACCCGTGCGATATTGGCGCGGGCTTTGTCCACCACGGCGGGACTGGCGTCATAGCCGCGAATCTCGGGAAGCTCCCGGGACCTGCCGCGCTCGGCCTGCGCTTCCGCATCGAGGCGTATAGCCCGCCACTGGGCGGGGTTGTGCGCCGGCAGGCGCTCGAAAGCCCACTGCCGCCTGGCGAGACCAGGCGCGATATCCGCGGCCATCATCGCTGCCTCCACCAGGATCGTGCCGGCCCCGCACAGGGGGTCTATCAGCGCGCCGCCGCGCGCGGCGATACCCGGCCAGTCGGCGCGCAGCAGGATGGCAGCAGCGAGGTTTTCTTTCATTGGCGCGGCCCTTGCCTCCGTGCGGAAGCCACGCCGATGCAGGCTTTCGCCCACAAAATCAACGCTCAGGGTCAGCGCATCTGCGCGCAGCCTGGCCTGAAAACGGATATCCGCACCGGACTTGCGCACCGTGGGCCTCGGCATTCCCCGGGCACGAAACCGGTCAACGATGGCGTCCTTGACCAGCTGGGCGCCGTACTGGGTATTTCTCACGGCGGGGCTGCGGCCGGAAAAGTCCACCACAAAACTGGCCCCGGCGGGCAGCCAGTCCTCCCAGGCCAGCTCCGCCATCGCGGCTGCGGGCCTGCCCTCAGCGTCGACCGGGACCTCGCCGATGATGGCCAGAATACGGTTCGCCAGCCGGCTCCACAGCGCGGCCCGGTAGGCCACGGCCCAGGGGGCAAGGAACCCGCATCCGGCAACCGTTTCCCTGACTTCCTCGGCACCCAGCGTCGTCAGCTCATCGCAGAGCAGGCCCTCAAGCCCACGGGGACAGGTGGCAAACCAGCGCTGTGGCGTCATCGGCGGACTCTCATCATGCGCGCACTATAAGTCCTGCAGCGCTTATAACAAATTAATGTTGGCGGGCAGCGCGACGCTTTCGGTATGTTCGACGTGAGCATACGAGCAGACGTGGAGGGTGACAGAGACCATGAATCGCCAGAAAGGACGCCAGAAACGTGACAAGTGTGAACGCGCCTACCACCGGGGCTATCATGCAGGACTCTCCGGCAGGCCACAGGAAGCCTGCCCCCATGTCGCCGAAAACCCGCGCTATTCCTGGCTATGCGGGTGGCGCGAGGGCCACAGCGACAATGTCAATGGATTCACTGGCGTCTCGGGCGTTCACCGGGAACACCAGCAAATCTGATTTGCGCGGGCTCATCCGGTGCGGCCGCTTGCACGGCTGTCCCGATGACTCGCCGGTACGGTAACTCGCGAGGCAGAGCAAGCAGGCGGCGCTAACCGGCGTCTGCAGCAGGCGCTTTCGCCGCCCTGTTCTGGTTCAGGCTGCTCTGCGCGAGGTCCAGCAACTCCCGATTGGCCACAGCAAACATGGCGAAATCCGTGGTTTCGACGCTGCGAAGCTCTGCCAGCATGTGCCGCCAGCGCTTGATCAACTTGTCTTCCTGGGCCATCCAGCGCTCTATGCACAAACGGGGGTCGCGCGCCTCGCACAGGTGTTGCAGCGCACCCACGGCCAGCGAACGCTGTTGCCACTCCAGGTCTTCCAGATAGGTATCCCGGGCCTGGGCCTGCCACTCCGTATCGATTTTGGCACTGCTGATTTGCTCGGCAAACCAGTCAAGCTCCAGGGTTTCACCCAACAGGAAGAACAACTCGCCCACCTCCAGCACCGTCGCACCGGTGCTGCGGGACGCCTCAACAATGCCCAGCACCATGGCCAGGGCCCCGGTCTTGGCCACATAGCTGGCAAGCCCTGCGTCCACGCCCTGCTCTACCAGGGTACTGGCGCGGTTTTCTACCTGCGTGCGGGCGCGCTCCGGCAGCAGTGCCGGCAGGGCCGCCTGCAGCTCCATAACACCCTGCTGGAATTCCTGCAGCACTTGCGCCGGCTCCAGGGACTGGCGGCGATTGCGCAGCAGCCAGCGACTGGAACGGCGCAGCAGGCGCACCAGGTCGATCATCATCTCAATCTGAAGCTCACTGCTGATGCGGTGGTCGTGGGATTCGATGGCCGCCCACTGCGCCGGCAGCTGGTAAATATCGCGGGCGGTTACATACGCGGTGGCCACTGCGGGCGCGGTTGCGCCCGTCGAGGTCATCAGCCGGCCGACAAAGCTGACGCCGCAGCGGTTGATCATGTCGTTGGCAATCTGTGTCGCGATGATCTCGCGGCGCAGGCTGTGCTGCAAAAGATCCGCAGCGAACTCCTGTGACAGCCGCGGCGGGAATGCATCTGCCACAGCCAACGCAAGGTGCGGGTTGTCATGCAGGTCCGATGCCGTGAGCTGCTCCTTGAGAATGGCCTTGCTGTAGGACAACAACACGGCCAGCTCCGGCCGGGTCAGGCCTTCGCCCAATGCGCGCCGCGCCTGCAGGGCCTCATCGTCCGGCAGGAACTCCAGGCCGCGATCCAGGCGCCCGCTGCTCTCCAGCAGCGACATAAGCCGCCCGTATTCCCCCAACCGGCGCGCGGACTCCCGCTCGGCCACACTGATGGCCTGGGTTTGCTGGTAGTTGTTGTCCAGCACCAACTCAGCGACGGTAGCCGTCATACTTTCCAGCAGCGCATTGCGCTGCTTCGGGGTCATGTCGCCGCGGGACACCACGGCGTTCAGCAGAATCTTGATGTTGACCTCGTGATCGGAGCAGTCGACGCCTGCGGCATTGTCGATAAAGTCTGTGTTGCAGCGTCCGCCGGCCCGGGCATACTCAATGCGCCCCAGTTGGGTGAGGCCCAGGTTGCCACCCTCGCCCACCACGCGGCAGCGAAGTTCAGCACCGTTCACACGCAGCGCGTCGTTGGCCTTGTCGCCCACGTCCGCATGCGTCTCAGCCGCAGACTTGACGTAAGTCCCAATGCCACCGTTCCACAGCAAATCAACCTGCGCTGTCAGGCAGGCCCGTATCAATTCCGTTGGCGTAACCGAGACAGCCTCAAGGCCGAAGCGCTCCCGCATTTCAGGCGACACGGCAATGGCCTTGGCCTGGCGAGAGAACACCCCGCCACCGGCGGATATCAACGAACGGTCGTAGTCATCCCAGCTGGATCGATCCATCTGGAACAGGCGCTGACGCTCGGCAAAGCTGGCCGACGCGTCCGGGTTGGGGTCGATGAATACATGCTGGTGGTTGAAGGCGGCGACCAGCCGTATCTTCTCCGACAACAGCATGCCGTTGCCAAATACATCGCCGGCCATGTCACCGATTCCGACCACCGTGAACTCACTGCGCTGGCAGTCCAGACCCAGTTCACGGAAGTGCCGCTGCACAGACACCCAGGCACCGCGGGCCGTAATGCCCATTTTCTTGTGGTCGTAACCAACGCTGCCTCCCGAGGCGAAGGCGTCGCCCAACCAGTGGCCGTACTCTTCAGACAAGGCATTGGCGATGTCCGAAAACGTTGCCGTCCCCTTGTCCGCAGCGACCACCAGGTACGGGTCGTCGTCATCCATGCGCAGCACGCCCTCCGGCGGCGTCAGACGCCCGTCGACCACGTTGTCGGTAATGTCCAGCAGTGCGCGAATAAAGGTCTGGTAGCAGCGAATACCCTCTGCCTGCCGCGCCTCGCGCCCGACCATTTTGTCGAGATCCTTGGCGACGAAGCCGCCTTTTGCCCCTACCGGGACGATCACGGCGTTCTTCACCTGTTGCGCCTTGACCAGCCCCAGCACCTCGGTACGGAAGTCCTCCTGCCGGTCTGACCAGCGCAGGCCACCCCGCGCCACCTTGCCACCACGCAGGTGGACGCCCTCCACCCAGGGGGCGTAGACGAAGATCTCGAACGCGGGCAGCGGGCGCGGGATGTCCGGAATAAGCCGCGGTAAGAATTTGAAGGAGAAATAGCCGTGACGCTTGCCGTCGCGGTTGCGCTGGAAAAAGTTGGTGCGCACCGTCGCCTTGATGAGCGCCACATACTGCCGGATGATCCTGTCCTGCCCGAGATTCTGTACATCGTCCAGCGCGGCGACGATGCGCGCTTCAATATCCGCCTGGCGCGATTCCCGCCACGCCGTATCACCCTCGGCGTCAGGGTCGAAGCGAGACAGGAACAGCTCCACCAGCGAACCCGTGATATGCAGGTGCTGCTGCAGGGTTTCCGCGATGTAGTCCGTGCTGAAGGCAAAGTTCACCTGCTTGAGGTACTTCGCATAAGCCCGCAACAGCGCCACCTCGCGCCAGTTGAGCCGGGTCCCCAGCAGCAGTTTGTTAAACCCGTCGCTCTCCGCCTCACCAAACCAGATGCGCTCGAAGGCGTCGGTGAACTCGTCGCGCACCTCATGGATATCAACTACCTGACCGAGGCTGTACTGGATATCAAAATCCTGAATCCAGAAGCGCTCGCCATCCGACGTTCTGATCTCGTAGGGATTTTCTGCGAGAACCCGCAGACCCAGGTTTTCCAGTACCGGTAGCACATCCGACAGGGGCAGCGACTCGCCGCGACTGCAAAGCCTGAAGTGCAGCCGTGTATCGCTCTGGTGCAGCTGTCGATACAGGCTCATGCTCAGCTTGCGTCCCTGCTCCAGTTGCAGCACCCTGGCAACGTCGGCGGCCGCCACTCGCGGCTCAAACTGCGCCCGGTAGCCCGGCGGGAATGCCTCCTCGAAGCGCAGCGCGAGTCCCGCACCCCGCTCTTCACCGAAGTCCTCCAGCAGCTTCTCCCGCAGTCTGTCACCCCACTCCTGGGACAGCTCTACGACCGCTGCCTCCAGTTCCAGCGGGTCGTACTCCACGGGCTTGCTTGCATCCAGCAGCAGCACAAAATAGATGCGCACCAGCACCGACTCGGTGAACGTTGTGGTGAACTCGCTTTCCAGCGCCCCGAGGGTGCCGCATAACAGCGACTGTATGGCGAGGCGTTTCTCCGTGGTGTAGCGGTCACGCGGCATGTAGACCATGCAACTGGCAAACTTGTTGTGGATGTCGTGGCGGATGAACAGGCGTGTCCGCCGTCGCTCCTGCAACTGGTTGATGGCGGTGGCCGTGCTGAAAAGCTGGTACACATCCGCGTGAAACAGCTCGTCCCGCGGGAAAAGCTCCAGCACCCGGGCCAGTTCACGGCCTTCGTGGTTGCTCATATCCAGGCCGGACATGGCCATGATCTGCTGAATTTTCAGCCGCACCAGCGGAATATGGCTGGGGCTTTCGCTGTAGACCGCAAAGGTATACAGCCCCATAAAGCGGTGCTGGCATTGTATGCGCCCCGACTCATCGTACTGGTTGATTTCGATGTAGTCCGGATAGGCAAAGCGGTGCACCCGGGAGCGTATGCGGGATTTCGAAAACGTCAGCTGCTGGGCGTTAGCGGGCTGCCCCTGCGCCATGCCCTCGAGGATGTCGCGCTGCAGGTCATAGCGCCCGCTGGTGCTGCGCAAGCGAAGAAGCCCCATACGCTGGTCGGCGACCTCATCGACCGCAACCCCGGCCTGCGCCTTGCCGTCATAGCGTACCGACAGGCACTCGTAACCCAGCAGGGTGACATTGTTACCCTCCATCCACTGCAGAAAGGCGCAGTTCTCCTGGGTTGTGGATGGGGCGACATGGCGGTCCGCCTGCACCAGGGCAACCACCTCCGCCAGCCGGGCGCGCATCGCGGGAAAGTCACTGACCACGCAATCAACCTCGGCCAATATCTCCTCCAGGGTGCGCTGGAGGTCCTGCAGCTCAGGCTGCTCGGAACGCCGGTCGATTTCAAAAAACAGGAGACTGAGGGAGCGCTGCTCGCGCTGGGTGAGTATGCCGGTGATAGAACCGCTCTCATCCCGCTCCACGCCGAAATTCTGGCCGTGCAGCATATGGATGTTGGCATTGCGGCGATTAAGCTCACCCCGCGTTGAGTCCAGCAGGAACGGCATATCGCGGGCCAGCACCACCACCGCGGTATGACTGCTCTCCCAGCCATTGTGCTCAAGGTCGGGGTTGAAAATGCGAACCTGCGCGGAACCGTTATCCCAGCGCTGCAGCATCCGAAACGCGCTGTAGATAAAACCGTACAGGTTCTCCGCTTCTGACTGCTTGAGGTCTTCCGCGGGAAAGCCGTGAAAGAAGACCTGGGCTAACTGCCGCACCCCTTCCACGTCGGCGGCGTCGGCCCGCTTCCGCACAAGACCGTCCAGCTCGGCAAGTAGGCTGGATTTGGCATTTTCCCAACTCATCGCAACTCCATGGACGCCACGGCGCCGGGCTGGAACATCGACCATTCTCGTCGCTTTCGCCCTGCTGCAACAAGCAGCAGCGGCGCAGCGACTAGTTTGCCAAAGACTTGTTGACCACCTCGTACACATCCCGCGACAGGCCTGGCAGACGGGCTATATCCTCCAGCGCCGCGCGCATCTGGTCGCTGCGGTTGCCATAGCGTCGCCAGCGCGTGAGCGGTGTCATCAAGCGTGAAGCGATCTGCGGATTCAGCGGATCCAGCTTCGCGATCATCTCGACCAGCAACGCGTAGCCGGCGCCATCGGCGCGGTGAAAATTGACCGGATTGGCGCTGCAGAATGCGCCGACCAGGGAGCGCACCTTGTTCGGGTTGCGGATATCGAAATCCGCGTGCTCCATTAATTTGCGCACCCTTTCCAGGTTGCCCGGCTGGGGGTTAAGCGCCTGCACCTGGAACCACTGGTTTACCACCAGCGGCTCGTCGCGCCAGCGAGCGTAAAAATCCTCCAGCTGGGGTGCGCAGGCCTCTGCGCCGGCGTTGTGCACCAGGGATGTCAGGGCAGCGAGCCTGTCCGTCATGTTGCTGGCTTCGGCGTATTGCTGCTGCGCCAGCTCCAGCCCTTCCTGTGAGGCAAGGCTCAGGTAGGCGAGGCAGGTATTGCGCAAGCTGCGCGCCGCGATCTGCGCGGCGTCCGGAGCGTAAGGCTGGGCCAGCTGTAACTGGTGGTAGCGCTCTGTGAGTCGCTGCGCGTACACCTCGCCGATACTTCTGCGAACCCGCTGGCGGCCGCGATGTATTGCATCCACGTCGACCTCCGCCGCGATATCCGCGAGGTAATTCTCAGCGGGCAACCGCAGGGTTTCAGCGACCATGGCCGGGTCCAGGGCGTCGTCGTCCAGCAGCATCCCGACGGCGTCGAGGAACACACTGTCCACCGTAGCGCCTGCATCCTGCGCCTCCTGTATCACGGCGATCGCCAGCTGCTGTGCGGCATCCCAGCGGCTGAAGCCATCGCTGTCCCGGCCCATAATGAACGCAAGCTGCTCGCGACTGTAACGGTATCTGAGCTTCACCGGCGCGGAGAAGCCCCGCAACAGCGATGGGACCGGTCGCTCGGGCAAGCCGGTGAATGTGAAGCGCTGTGACGGCTCGGTGACTTCCAGCACCATCTCCGTGTTGTCTTCGCTGTCGGCGTTGTCCGCAACACCCTCCAGCTGGAGTCGCAGGTCGCCCGCGTCACCCAGCAGTCCCATCCTCACCGGGATATGCATGGGGAATTTCTCCGGCTGCCCCGGTGTGGGTGGACAACTCTGGGCGATGTTCAGCGTATAGCGCCCCGCGGCCTCGTCCCAGGCATCCTCGACCTCCAGCACGGGCGTGCCCGCCTGGCTGTACCAGCGCCGGAACAGCGTGAGGTCGCGCCCGGACGCCTCTTCCATCGCCCGCACGAAGTCCTCACAGGTCACCGCCTCGCCGTCGTGCCGCTCAAAGTAGAGATCGGAGCCCTTGCGAAACGCTGCAGGGCCCAGCAAGGTGTGCAACATGCGCACGACTTCCGCGCCCTTTTCATAAATCGTGACGGTGTAAAAGTTGGATATCTCAATAAAGGATTCCGGCCGCACCGGGTGCGCCATCGGGCCCGCATCCTCGGCAAACTGGGCGTTGCGCAACAGGGCCACTTCCTCAACCCGCTTGACGGTGCGAGAGCCCATGTCGGCTGAGAATTCTGCGTCCCGGAACACGGTAAAGCCTTCCTTCAGCGACAGCTGAAACCAGTCGCGACAGGTGACCCGGTTGCCGGACCAGTTGTGAAAATATTCGTGGGCCACCACCGCCTCTACCCGCTGGAAGGCCTGGTCCGTGGTTGTATCCGGGTGGGCCAGCACACAGGAGGTATTGAAAATGTTGAGGCTCTTGTTCTCCATGGCACCCATGTTGAAGTCATCGACGGCAACAATATTGAACAGCTCCAGGTCGTACTCGCGTCCGAACACCTCCTCGTCCCAACGCATCGCATTCTTCAACGCCTGCATGGCATGGCCACACTTGTCGGCATCCTTGGCTTCCACGTAGATGCGCAGGTCGACGTCCCTGCCACTGGCTGTCGTGAACCGGTCTGCCACACAGGTGAGATCTCCCGCCACCAGCGCAAACAGGTAGGACGGCTTGCGGAACGGGTCCTGCCAGACGTTCCAGTGCCTGTCACCGTCCTGACCCTGGTCGACCAGATTGCCGTTGCTCAGCAGCACCGGATAGCGGTGGGCATCCGCTTCAACCCTGACGGTGTACACCGACATCACGTCGGGGCGATCGAGAAAATAGGTAATCTTGCGAAAGCCCTCCGCCTCACACTGGGTACAAAACATGGTGCGTGATTTGTAAAGCCCTTCCAGTGAGGTGTTGTCCTGGGGCGCCAGCCGGGTGACACAGCGCAGCTCGAACTGCTGCGGCGGTGCCAAAAGGGTGAGGGATTCTTCGCCCAGGCTGTACTCATCATCAGCCAGCGGCCTGCCATCAATCTCCAGCATGAGCAATTCAAGCTCTACCCCGTCCAGCACCAGGTTGCTTCCGGCCGGTTCGTCCGGGTTGCGGCGCAGCCTGAGGCGTGTATCGACCAGTGCGTGATCCTCCCACAGGCTGAAGGCCATGTGGGTCTCATCAATCCAGTACGCGGGCGGACGATAGTCCTTGAGGTAGATTGCGCTGGGCTGTGCATCTCGCATGAGGTACTCCTACTGTGCGCTGATGGCGATATGGTAGCCGCCGTACTTGCGCATATTGATGACACCGGTATCGAACATCAGGTACTGCCCCTTGATCCCCATCAGCGTGCCCTCGACCACAGGGTCTTTATCCAGGTTGAGGGATTTGACCTTGGTGGGGTATTCGACCACCGGGTATTGAAAACGACGCTCTGCCTGCTCCGGAATGCGGCTTATCGCCTGCAGGCCGAACTGCTGTTGCAGCGCGTCAATCGCGGGCGCGGTTTGCTCGTACAGGCGCTCGCGCTCGGCAGGCATGTCCAGCTCGTCCACAAGGCCCTTCAGCATGGTTTGCCAGGCAGTGCGGTCATTGACGAAGTTCTTGAACGCGATTTCCACCAGACCGGACTGGTGGCGTGTCTGCACCCGGAAGATGGGCAGGGCCTGCACGGCGCCCTGGTCCATCCAGCGGGTGGGCACCTGGCTGTGGCGCGTGATGCCGATCTTCAAGCCCGAGGTGTTGGCCAAGTAGACGATATGGTCGATCATGCAGTTGGCTTCGCCCCACTCCGGCTCCCGGCAGGTGCCGGCATCGTAGTGACACTTCTCGGGGCTTACAATGCAACTGTCGCAGGCAGCCAGGCGCTGGAAACAGGGATAACAGTAGCCCTGGTTAAAACTTTTTTTGGTGAGTCGATCACAGTGGATACAGTTGATCTCGCCTGAAAACTCAAGGCGCACGGGGTTGCCCAGCAGCGGCGCCATGTCTATCCGGTTATCGCCCAGCGGCATGGTGTAGCGCACGGTCTCATCGTGCTCGGTCAACATCTTGCGCAGCTTCCCTGCGGCCAGCTCCTGCATTACAGCTTTGCTCCTGTGCGGTAATCGACGGCTGCGGCGACAGCGCAGCTATTCATGTTTGTCTCCGTCGGCCCAGCGCAAGGTGTCCGGGACGTCCTTGCTGGCGCAAGCTCCCTGGTCTCGCTCGATATGACCCACGCGCTCCCCTGCCGGCGTGTGCAGCGCGTCGTAAGCAATGACCGCCTGCAGGCAGTGCTCCTTCTGCTCGGCAGTCATCGCGCGGCCGTCCGGCCAGCGACCGATCTCCAGCGAGCGCTTGAAGGTCGCGTAGAGCTCCGGCGTAATCTGTTTTACTGCATCCTCGTAGTTCACGGTCTGTATCCTTGATTGTCTCCGCGTGCTTGTTACCTGTTGCGAGCGCGGGCGGTTGCGCGCATGAGCAGCGCCAGCGGCACCGCGAGCACACACCCTGCCAGCAAACCACCCAGGTGAGCCGCATTGGCAATACTACCGATTCCCAGCATTTCGGTAGGTGCGACCATGCAGAACACCAGCCAAACCAGCATCATCACAATCACGGGGCGAGGCAGGGCCAGGCTCCGGTCCGGGTAGACGGCATTGTACACCCAGCAAAATCCCAGCAAGGCGTACACCACGCCCGACATGCCACCGAACAGGGAAGGACCCGTGTGCCAGAACTGGGCCTGGTTGGACCCGATCGCCGACAACAGCACCAGCACCAGAAAAACCACACTGCCGAAACGCCGTTCAATCAAGGCACCCAGCTCCCACAACCAGAGGCTGTTGAAGGTGATATGCAGCCAGCCAAAGTGCAGGAATATGGGCGTTACGTAGCGCCAGTACTGCTGGCCACCGGGCAGAAATACCAGCTCACCGCCACGCAGTGTGAATGGCGTGAACGTGAGCGATGCCAACCAGCCTATCGGGGCACCGAGATAGATCACCAGGAAGCACAGCAGCGACGCCGTAATCAGCACCAGCGTGGCTGGCACAGACATAACCGCGTCCTTCAGACTTGGGAACTGATGAGGCATGGCAGGCTCAGGCACCCGCCACGCGGGAGGCAAAATAGCGCGGCACCGCGGGAGACAACGCGGCAGGTGTCGCAGGACAAGGCATCATTCGACCAGCGGGTTACCCCAGCGAAGCTTGTCGCGGCAGCTCGCGTAGAAATCGTGGCCCGGCGGATGAATCAACGTCATCCGGTGCGGCTTTTTGAAGATATCTACCGCGTCACCGGGTCGCGCCGTCATGTTGACCTGCCCGTCGCAGGTTACCGGGGGATGGATGCTGTTGCTCTCGGCGATATCCAGCCTGAGCCGGGAATTCCCGTCCACCACAATCGGGCGGCTGCTGAGCGTATGCGGGAACATCGGCAGCAGCACCAGCGCATCCAGCGCGGGATGCATAATGGGGCCACCGCCCGAGAGGCTGTAGGCGGTGGAACCAGTGGGCGTGGAGATAATCATGCCGTCTGCCCGTTGTCGGTAGACGAAGGTATTGTCCACGTACAGGTCGAATTCAATCATCTGGGCCGACGTTCCGGAATTCACCACCACGTCGTTGAGCGCATCGGCGCGACCGATCACCTCACCGTCCCGCACCACCACCACATCCAGCAGGAAGCGGTGCTCACGGGTAAATTCCCCGTCCAGCACCCTGCTGACACGCTCTTCGATTTCATCCGGGGAAATGTCCGTGAGAAAGCCCAGCCTGCCACGATTGACGCCCAGCAGGGGGGTGTCGTACTTGGCCATGGTGCGGGCAGCGCTGAGCATGCTGCCGTCGCCGCCGACAACGATAACAAGATCGCAACGCTCGCCAATCTCCTCCCGGCCCGCCTCAGTGGCGTCACAGCCACGGCAGATCTTGGCAAGCCGCGGCTCGATAAAGACCTCAGCACCACGACTCGAAAGCAGCGCAAGCAAACGCTGCAGCGTCTCGGGCGAATTCTCGTGGCGGCCCCGGCCGATCAGGCCGATCTTTTTGAAGCTGTCTGACATACCCGTATTATACGCGCTGTACTCCCGCGGAGTCTCAATGACTCAAGCATTCTTCAAACACCCCTGCGTGCGGGACCTGGCCTGGGCCGGGTTCGCGACACCGCTGTTGACCTGTGCGGGATACGCGCCGGCAACGCTGCACCCGGAGCCCTTCTGGCATCGCCATCTGGCGGCGCTGGACGCATCCCCCGGTCCCTTGCTGAGATTCCTGGGCAGCAGCCCTCAAGGCCGCCTGGGGCTCTATTACGAGCGACTCTGGCAGTATTTGCTACACACAGACCCGGATGTGGAGCTGATCGGTCACAATATTCCCGTACGGGATTCCGGGCGCACGGTGGGCGAGTTCGACTGTCTGTATCGCTGCCTGCGCACCGGCAAAGTAATACACCTGGAGCTGGCGGTGAAATTTTACCTGGGGGTCAAGGCGCAGGATGCCTGGCTGGGGCCCAGCGTCCGGGACCGGCTGGATCGCAAACTCGAGCACCTGATCACACGCCAGATCCAGCTCTCGAAACACCCCGCCGCGCGCGCGGTGCTCACCTCCCTGGGCATAGACAGCTGCGAGCCGCACATCGATATCAAGGGCTATCTGTTCAGGCGCAACCTGACCATGACGGCACCGCCAGGCTTCAACTCAAAAAATGCGCTGCACCGCTGGCTGCCATTTGCAGAGATCGACAGTCTGCAGCAGCAAGCACTTGCCTGGCAGGTGCTGCCACGCACTCGCTGGCTGGGACCGGCGCTTACCGAACCGGGCAGCACGCCATCGTTTCAGGATTTATACAACGCGTTGGGCCGGACACTGGAGCAGACCGGGCGGCCGGCCCAACTGGTCGGCTGTGATGACCAGGGCCGGGAAGTGGCACGCTGCTTCATCACACCGAACGACTGGCCCGATTGCCTGGATCTCTCCGTTTAAAGCGACGCTCTTCGTTGGGCAGGCGACAGCCAAAAAAAAAGCCCGCAGCAGCGGGCTTTGATCGTTTCTTCAGGGGTGAATTTAGAACCTGGCGGTGATGCCGAGCTTCCACTCCTGACCCACTTCCCATTCCTCGAAGATCTGGCCGCCCTGTTCGAGCTTGTATGACTCGTCGAAGATGTTGCGGACCTTGAGCTCCAGCTCCATGTCCTGGCCGTAGCTGGTGAACTCGTACTTGACGTTCAAGTCCACCTGGCCTCGTGGCTGCAGGAACACTTCCGGGTCATTCCGGTCACCTACCAGGAAGATACTCTCACCCGTGTAGTTGTAGGCAAGAGATCCCCGCAGACCCAGGTCGAAGTTCTCGTAGGACAGCACCAGGTTGCCCAACCAGTCGGACTGACCGGTCATCTCGCGCTCATTACGGAACAATTGGCCCAGGCGACGTCCGCCGGTCAGTGGTACGTCCTCGGCGGTTTCGCCCTCACCCAGCTGCGTTACTTCTGAGTCAATGTACGAAATGTTGAAGCCGAGGGTGAAGTAGTCCCAGGCATCGCTCAGGCCAAACCATTCGCCGAAGTACAGGTCCTTGCGGATTTCGTACTCGATACCTGACAGCTCCGCTTCCTCGGCGTTGAACCAGGTAAACAGGTCCTGCTGTGCCAGAACCTTGCCAACCTCGATGGGGTTGTCGAACTCCTTGTAGAACAAACCCAGC
>JAZBPS010000250.1:0-20435 GCA_036353375.1 Halieaceae bacterium
CTACTACGTGGCGGCCGATCCCGCCGAGAGCGCCGAGTCGGTAGAAAAACGCTACATCGACGCGGTCAGCCACCTGCGCCAGGCCGTGTCTATTCCGGTATCGGTCAAGCTTTCGCCCCAGTTTTCCTCGCCGCTTTACCTGACGCGCGAGCTGCAGGCGGCAGGTGCCGGGGCCGTGGTGTTGTTCAACCGCTTTTACCAGAGCGATATCAACCTGGAGACGCTGACGGTTGAGCCGCAGCTCAAGCTATCGGATCCCTACGAGTCGCTGCTGCGGATTCGCTGGGCGGCGATCGTGCGCGGTGCCCTGGATATTGATATCGCTGTTACCGGTGGTTTCCACGGCGCCGGTGATGCCCTCAAGGGCCTGCTGGTGGGTGCCAACGCGGTGCAGCTCTGCAGCGTGCTGCTGCAACACGGTCCCGGCAGGGTCACTGAGCTGCTGGCAGAAATGGAGCACTGGCTGGACTTCAGGGAGTACGAGTCAGTGCAGCAGCTGCAGGGCAGCCTCAGTCATCGCAAGGCCGCCGATCCCGCCGCCTTCGAACGGGAAAGCTATCGCGCCGTGCTGGACAGCTTCACCCCACCTGAGGGTGTGCGTTACTAGTATCCACCGGGGGAATCGTCCTCGCTGAACACCTCCACACCGTTGCCGCTGCCGTCCACCAGGAACACGATGGGGCGGCAGCACACCTGACAGTCCTCGATGTAGGACTGGCCCGCCTCTGACGGATCGACCAGCACGCCGTTGGGTTCCCCGCAGTAGGGGCAGTAGATGGTTGTCTCGTGCAGTTCGTTCAATGTCGTTCCCGGAATTCCGCGCTGGCTGCGTGCAGCGGTCCCCAGCGTTTTGGCAGACAGCTTTTACACCGCAATGATACAGAAAGGCGGACTGCCGAACCGCCGGGCCCGGGATTGCTGAGCTGGGCCGACGCGGGGCTTGCGACCGCCCGCCCCCGCGCCGTTATACTCACCTTTTCACCGCCGCAGGAATTGAATGTCAAAGCTGATACCTCTCGGGCCCAGCCTGACAGGCACTGTCGTGGTACCGGATTTGCCCGCGGCGGTGGCTGCCTACTGCGATTACCTGTGCGCCAGCGTGATGGAGCAGGGCGCGGTCAGTGCGGAACAGGCGCGGCTTTGGGGCAAGCCCAGGCTTGAGGGTGCGGAGCTGGTCACCCTGGCGTCACCCAGCGGGCATCCCTGGCTGCGGTTACTGGGGATTTCGGGCCAGCGCCGGGCGCAGCCCTTCCGTGAGCTGGGCTGGATGGCACTGGAAGTGCTGGTTGAGGACGTGGCGGCCCTGGCGGCTGCGCTGCAGGACTCGCCGTTTGAGGTGGTCCGACCCCCGGTGGGTGACGAGGCGGTGCGCGCCATGCAGGTGGTGGGGCCGGCGGGGGAAGTGCTGTATCTCACCCAGATTCTCAAACCGCAACCGCCCTTTGACATTCCCGCGGCAGAGGCGACTGTGGACAGGCTGATGGCACCGGTGAGTGCCTGCCTGCGGCGTGATGAAAGCCTCGCGGTCTACAGCAAGCTGGGGGCCACCCGCAGTTGGTCTTTCGAGACCACGCTGGGCTCGGCAAATCGGGCTCTCGGTCTGGATGCTTCCCTGAAACACCCGTGCGCCACGGTGAAACTGGCGGGTCGCAGCATGGTGGAAATCAACCAGCTGGGGCTGGCGCGCGCGCGGCCGCCCAGCGGCGGCCTGCTGCCCACCGGCATCGCCATCGTCAGCTTTGTCGTCGACAACCTCGACACCATAGGCGTTAAGACGGTATACCCGCCGCAGCCCCTCACGGGTCGCCTGTACAGTGGCCAGCGCGTGGCCGCCTGTCGTGGCGCGGCAGGCGAGCTGATCGAACTGATTGAGGCGGCAGCCTAGAACGTTGTTCAGGTACCGGCGGCCGCAAGTGCCAGGGCATTGAGGGCGCTGAAGTCGGTTTTTCCGCTACCCAGTTTGGGTACGTCGTCGACCTTGATGACCTGGCTGGGGATCATCATCGGGCTGACGCCGGCCTCTATCATCTTTTCCCGCAGGCCCTCGGCGAGGCTGTCGCTGGTCACCAGCATGACCACCTTCTCGCCCTTGCGGGCATCCGGCACGGCTGCGGCGGCCAGGTCCTCGTCGCTGTCGGCGGGCAGCAGCGCCCGGGCTTGCTCCTCCACCGCGCCCAGGCTCACCATTTCGCCACCGATTTTGGCAAAACGCGAGTAGCGATCCACGATCACCAGGAAGCCCTCGCTGGTCAGGTGGCCCTTGTCGCCGGTGATGTACCAGCGCATACCGTCGTCTTCGAAGATCACCTCGCCAGTGCGGTCCTCGTCTTCCAGGTAGCCCAGCATGACCTGGTTGCCGGATATGCAGATCATCCCGTCCTCACCCAGCGGCAGCTCCTCACGCGTGTTGGGGTCGATGATTTTGAAGCTGGTGCCGGGCAGGGGCATGCCCACGCTGCCCTCGCGTTGACCCACCTGTATGCGCCAGTCGTGGATATCCACCGCGTCGGGTACGTTGACACTGGCCACCGGTGTGGTTTCCGTGGCGCCGTAGCCCTCCAGGATGTGCTTGTTGAACTTGAGCTGGAAATCCCTTCGTACCTGCGCCGGCAGCTTTTCGGCGCCCGCCACGACGACGCGCAGGCTTTCCAGCAGGATGGGGTCGATCTTGCGGTTGCGGGCATAGAGGCTGAGGAAGGTCGCAGTGCCAAACAGAATGGTGGCGCGGTACCGGGCCACGGCCCGGGCGATTCCCAGCACATCCGTCGGGTCGGGATGGCAGACAATAGGAATGCCCTCAATCAGCGGCATGATCAGTGTTACCGTCAGGCCGAACGCGTGGAACGGGGGCAGCGAGGCCATGACGACATCGTCCACCCGGGTGTTCAGCACGTCGGAAATCTGCTTGCAGTTGGACTGGATGTTGCGGTGTGACAGCACCACACCCTTGGGCTGGCCCTCACTGCCGGAGGAGAACAGGATCGCCGCCGGGTCATCCAGGCCTGCCGGGTGGCCGTGCAGGGCATAGAGCATGCGCGGCGACAGCAGGCTTACCTGCAGCAGGCACAGCAGCAGCTTCCAGCGCGGCATCGATTCACGGATGTCCTCCATGTAGGTGATATCCGTTCCCGCCAGCATGGCCTGCAGGTCCACGCCCTTGGCCTGCAGCCGGGTTTCAAACTGGCGTGACGTGAACACCTGTTTGATGCGGGCGCGCTGTATGGCTGCCTGTACCGCGCCTACGGGCGAGGAAAAATTGAGGTTCACCGCGGTGCGACCCTTCAGCATGACGGCCATGTTGGCAATTGCCGCGGCGTTGGCGGCAGGCAGCAGCAGGCCCACGTTGGCGGCCCGGGCATCCAGTTTCATGGCGCTGCCGAACGCCAGGGTCGCCGCCGCAAAGCGCCGGCGGCTTAACTTCACGCCCGACGCGTCCACTGTACAGACGTCACTGAGGTCTCGTTTAACCGTGCGCAGCCAGGCCAGGGGCAGCGGGTCCAGCCGCCGGGTGTAGGCCTCCCAGGCGGTGATGGACAACTCGAAGACTTTCTGTTTGAGCTGATCCGCCCGCGTGTCCATGGGCAGCGGCTTGCCGAAGGCCACAATCAGGTCGCGTTTGATGCTGGGGGAGCGGGAATCCCGCAGGTGATCGTCGTCGGAGGCGAATCTGCTGCCCCACAGGCCGCGCAGGTAGAACGGCACGATCACGCCGTCTTCCACGTCCTGCACCGTGCGTTCGTAGCCGGTATGGAAGCGGCCCAGTTGCCCGTTGCGGCTGATCGTACCCTCCGGGAAAAGGCAGACCGCCTCACCCTCACGCAGCAGCGCATTGATCGTACCCAGGGATTCCTTGCTTTGCCCGGACTTGATAGGCAACACGCCCAGCAAGCGGTAGATGGGCTTCATATACCAGACATCGTACTGGCTGGGCATCATCACGAAGCGTAGCGGGCGCGGGCAGGCGATCTGCACCAGCGCCCAGTCTATCCAGGAAATGTGGTTGCCCAGAAGCAGCAGAGGACCCGCCTGGGGAAGGTTCTCAAAACCCAGCACCTGTATGTTGTAGCGTCGCCGCAGTACAGCCGCTGCGATGATCCTGCACAGGGATTGGGGCTGCTTGCGCACTGTGTAGCCTGTGCCCAGCAGGGCCACCACAGTAAGAATGTAGAACAGGCCGACCGCATCGATCCCCCCCAGCGCAAAGCCGGCGGTGAGACAGAGGAAGGTCAGCATGGTGACGTTCTGTACCCAGTTGTTGCCGGCCAGCACAGTGCCCAGCTGGCTGGCGCGGGCGTGGAACTGGATCAGGGAGCTCAGCGGGATGATAAAGAACCCGCCGCCCATGCCAACGGCGAGAAAGGCCAGCGCCATGGTAAAGGTGCTGTCCAGCGTGGGCAGCAGCGCGATGATGCCGGTGATGATTACCGCGCCCACCGGGATCAGTCCGGTTTCAATGTAGTTGCGGCTGATGCGGCCGGCAATCAGCGAACCCAGCATGATCCCGATGCCGGCGCAGGCCAGGATGCCCTGGATAATCACCGTATTGTTGATATCCAGGCGGGCCTTGGCGAAGGCCGGGAAAGCCGCCAGCATTACCTGCGACACGCCCCAGAACGTCGCCAGGCCAAGAATGGAAAGCAGTATGGGGCGGCGCTCGCCAAGCAGCGCCAGGTTTTCCCGCAGGTAGTGAAGCTTCAGGTAGTGTTCCAGCTCGAAGTCGCGCCGGGTGCGTTCGGTGCGCGTCAGCACCAGGCGCAGGCTGATCAGCCACTGCAGGGCCGCCAGCGCCACCAGTGCCCAACCTATGGGTGCGATCAGGGCAACAATGTCACCGGTGCCAAAGCTGCCCGTGTTCGGCAGCAGGGTTTCGAAGGCGCCGGAAAACACAAAGGTACCCATGAGAATCGCGGTAATGGTTGTGGCTTGCACCAGGCCGTTGGCGGCGGCGAGGTTTTCCGCGCCCACCAGTTCGCGGATGTAGCCGTATTTGGCCGGGCTGTAGAACGCGCTCTGGGTCGCCAGAACCAGCGTCAGCCCGAAGGCGCCCCAGAACCAGCCCTGGTAGTAACACAGGGTGATCAGAAGGGTGGCGCCGATAGAGGCGAAGGCCGTCCAGCGAATAACGCGCGGCTTGGGATAGCGGTCTGACAGGTAGCCCGCCGGCGAGAACAGCATAATGAACGGCAGCAGGATGAAGGCGTTGACGATAGCCGTCAGCACAATTTGCTGCTGGCCATCGTAGGTTTTGAAGATGGTGTTCTGGATGATGATCTTGTGCCCCAGGTCCACGAAGGCGTTGAGGAACAGGATCGACATGTAAGGCACAAATCCGCGGATGCGGGATAGCCGGTTCATCAGCATTCTTCTCATTAGCGGGCTGAGTAACCACAATATACGCGTGTCTGGCCGCTTCTTGAATTCCCGTGTCGGCCACTGGCGTATACTGGCGCTCATTCAACCCGCTGTAAGCACGCGTAAAAAGTAAACTGTAGGCACATGATTCGACCCGCTGTAGAAGCCGACGCGGAAGCGCTGGCCGCCCTGTACAACCACTATGTGCTGCACACGGTGACCACCTTCGAGACACAGCCCATTGATGCAGCGGAAATGGCACATCGCGTGGAGACTGTGCAGAACCAGCAACTGCCGTGGCTGGTGCTGGACCGCGCCGGGGTGGTTTGCGGTTATGCCTGCGCCATCCGCTGGAAGGCCCGGGCCGCCTACGCCTTTTCGGCCGAGTCCACGATCTACCTGGCGCAGGGGCTCACCGGCCAGGGCCTGGGTGCTCCCCTGTACCGGGAGTTACTTGGCCAACTCACGGCCCGTGGATACCACACGGTGCTGGGCGGGATCGCCCTGCCAAATGCCGCCAGCGTCGCCCTGCACGAGTCGCTGGGTTTTACCCAGGTAGCTCACCTGCGTGAAGTGGGTCGCAAGTTCGACCGCTGGATAGACGTGGGCTATTGGCAGTGCCTTTTGCCCGCCACTGCGAATCAGACCGGGTGACCCGGCGCCCGGCCAGGGCTATCCCTGAACGTGGTTGCTCCCCGGCGCGCCAACCAGTGATTCGCCAGCGCCGGTCGCCTGCCTGAACCGAAGCACGCCATCGTCCAGGGGTGCCTTGCGAAACAGGGCGCGATCGGTCCGGTAGTTTTGCGGGTTGATCCAGGGGGCGCGGTCGCCCTGTCGCGGGAGTTTGTGCATCACGCGCTTGAAGTAGCCAGGCGTGAAGTCCACCACCCAACCGCGCGGCGTCATGTGCTGGTCTTCCTCGCGCAGCTCCGGCACCACGATATCTGCACCCCGGCGCTGCATCTCGTTGAGCAAACGACAGCTGTATTCGGCGGTCAGGTCTGCGCGCAGTGTCCAGCTGGCATTGATGTAACCGAAGGTGCTGATCAGGTTGGGTACGCCGCTGAACATCACGCCCTTGTAGGTGAATGTGTCGGCGGGATCTATCGCGACGCCATCCACCGTCAGTTTGCTTTCTCCCAGGCTGGCCAACTCCAGCCCGGTGGCCGTGATCACGATATCCGCCGGCAGCTGTTCGCCAGACGTGAGCTTTATGCCATCGGGGGTGAACGATTCGATGTGGTCAGTGACAATCCGCGCCCGGCCGTCGCGGATGGCGTGGAACAGGTCTGCATCGGGCACGGCGCACAGGCGCTCATCCCACGGGTTGTAGCGGGGTGTAAAGTGCGTATCCACATCGTAGCCCTCGGGCAGCGCCTTGCGCACTTCCCCCAGCAACAATCGCGCGACCTTTTCCGGCGAGCGACGCGACCACCGGTACAGCCATTGTTGCACCAGGATGTTTTTCCAGCGCGTGATGGCGTAGGCCCAGCGCGCCGGCAGCAGGCGCCGAAGGCCGTTGGCAATCGCGTCTCGCGCGGGCCGTGTGGCCATATAGCTGGGGGAGCGCTGCAGCATGGTGACGCAGGCAGCATGCTCAGCCATGGCCGGTACCAGCGTGACGGCTGTTGCACCCGAGCCGATGACCACCACCTGCTTGCCCGCGTAGTCGAGGTCTTCGGGCCAGAATTGCGGGTGCACCACTTCGCCCCTGAACTGTTCTATCCCCGCAAAGGCCGGGGTGTAGGCTCGCTGATAGCTGTAGTAACCGGCACACATCATGACAAAGCGCGCCTTGTACTGCCCGGAACCGACGCTGTTTTCCGTGGTGATGGTCCACAGTGCGTCCCGGGAGCACCAGTCAAGATCTGTGACCTGTTGTCCGAAGCGAATGTGCGGCTCAATCGCATGCTCCTGCGCGGTTTCCTCAATGTAGGCGCGTATGGAGGGCCCGTCGGCGATCGCCTTCGGATTGGTCCAGGGCTTGAACGCGTAGCCAAGGGTGTGCATGTCGCTGTCGGAGCGGACGCCGGGATAACGGAACAGGTCCCAGGTGCCGCCCATACGCTGGCGCCCCTCCAGGATGAGGTAGCTCAGCGTCGGGCAGTGTTTCTGCAGGTGCACGGCGGCGCCAATGCCGGACAGGCCAGCGCCGACGATGATGACGTCGACGCGAGCTGAATCCGTGACGGGTGCATTCACGGGCGATCCCCGAACAGGTAGTCGTGCATGATGTGATAGATGTCCGGCTGGTACAGCATCGGCGGTATGCGTCCCAGTGCCTCGGTGTTTCCGAACAGCGGCACATTCACGCCGGTGTGTTCCTGGTACTCGAAATCATTGGTGGCGTAGTTTATCGCCAGCACGCTGCCCTCCGGTGTCAGCAGCCGTGCCAACCTGCCGGGCGTGTACACCGGTATGCCGTAGTCAGCAAAAAAGCTGCGGCGCGGAATTATCTGGGCGGCCTGCCCGTGGTCGGCTGTCACCAGCACCAGTGTGTTGCCCTGTTCGTCAGCGTAATCCAGCGCCAGTTGCACCGCTTCCAGCAGTTGTTGCAGTTCGCCGATGGAGCCACAGGCGCGGCGGTGGTGCGCCGCCTTGTCGATGGAGGCGGATTCCACCATCAGGAAGAAGCCCGCGTCGTTGTGCAGGCGCCTCAGTGCAGCGTGGGTGAGTTCCGCCAGCGTGGGCGTGCCGACAAAATCCGGGTTGGGTTCGCAGCGCATGGGTGCCGGCAGCGTTACGCTGCCGAGGTAGGGATGCAGGTAGTTCGCCCAGCTTGGCCTTGGCGCCTCCGCTTCGCGGCCATCCTCGCCGCGCCAACGCTCCGGCAGGTGCGATTCAGCGAACAGCCCCAGTACCCGCTGGTCCAGGGGGATCTCCTCCAGCCGGGCAGGGTCGGTAATCACGGTAAAGCCGCTGTCGCGGGCGAGCTCGAGTACGCTGGCATTGCCGGACTCGTCGGTTACGCTGAAGTGCTTCAAGCCCCCGCCAAGCACCACGTCCGCTGCTGAGGCGGCAATCTGCTCGGAGATAGAACCCGGTCCGCCATTGGCTTTCAGCAAGTGCTTGCAGTGGGGCAGGGTGGTCAGGCCGCGCTTCTCGCCCAGCATGGCGGCCGGGTTTTCGCAATGGCGCAGGCTCATATGGGCGACAAAGGCGGCGGGGGTGGCATCGGTGACGCTGGACGTTGCCACCAGCCCCGTGCGCAGCCCCGCGGCCTCTGCCTGCTGCAACAGCGTCGGCAGCAGGGTTTTTCCGTCAGCAGCGACGGCCACCCGACCCCTGGACGTGACAACGCCCGTTGCCATGGCCGTTGCGCTGTTGGCGGAGTCCGCCACGTAGACGGGCTGCTCCTGCTCGTCGACGGTGAGTACCTGCACCGCCGACCTCAGGGGCAGGTGATCCAGCAGCAGGCGGCCGCGAGCACCCTCAAGGTAGTTTCGCGCAATCGTGATCTGCTGGTCGCCCATGCCGTCCCCGATGATGAGGATTACGTTGCGCGGAGGGCCGGTCTCCTTCGCCGACGCGACGTCAGCAGGCGCCACATCCAGCGCGCCCGCGGCGTCAGCCAGGCAGGCGAAAATGGCGGGGAACAAAAGACGGAGCAGTGAGGATGGCGGCATGCTGTCGCGTTGATAGTTCAGGCTGGCTGATTGGGCCGGACAGGGTACTCGCCGCCTGCGCAACGGGTCAATCAGACGCTTTCAAACAGACTCAGCTGGTCGGTATTGTCACCGCTGCGAGGCTCCAGCCTGAGACCTGCTCCCAACAGTCGCACGGGCAAGTCCTTGCGTTGGCGCGCGCCCAGCAACAGTCGCTGGAAGTCCGGGGTGGACAGCCAGGAACTGCCCCGGTCTTCGAACACCTCTTCCAGCGTGGTCTGGCTGAAATCACGAAACTTGACCTTTACGAAGCGCTTGACCGGCAGATACTGATTAGCAATCTTGTCGAAGCGCTGGGACAGCTCCTTCAGCAGTAAATCCAACGCGCCAAAAAGCGCTGCTGTGTCTCGCAAATCCTGTGAGTAGGTACGCTCCACGCTGATGGACTTGCGCAGGCGGCTGGTTTTCACTTCCCGGTCATCCCGTCCGTGGGCCAGATCTGCCAGTCGTGAGCCGTACTTGCCAAAGCGTCGCACCAGGTCCGTCAACGGCACCTGCTGCAGGTCGCCGCAGGTCACGACGCCCATGCCTGCCAGTTTCTCCGTGGTTACCCGCCCCACGCCGTTGATTTTGGACACCGGCAGGGTTTTCACAAAGTCCGGGACCTGGTGGGGGGCGATCGTGAACTGGCCGTCTGGCTTGTCCCAGTCGCTGGCCACCTTGGCCAGAAACTTGTTGGGTGCAACACCGGCGGAGACGGTCAGTGACAGCTCTTCTCTCACCCGACGCCGGATCTCCTGTGCAATCAGGGTTGCGCTGCCGCCGAAGTGCTCGCTGTCGCTGACATCCAGATAGGCCTCATCCAGAGACAGGGGCTCTATGCGATCAGTGAAGTCGGCAAAAATTTCGCGAAACTGCCCGGATACGCGACGGTACAGGTCGAAGCGCGGGGAGATGATTTCCAGCCGCGGACACAGCTGCCTGGCCCGCGCCGAGGGCAGCGCAGAGCGCACGCCAAACTGTCGCGCGGCGTAGTTCGCCGTTGCGATAACGCCCCGGTCGCCACCGCCGCCCACGGCAATGGGCTTGTCTCGCAGCGCCGGGTTCTCGCGCATTTCCACCGAGGCGTAGAACGCGTCGGCGTCAATATGAATGATCTTTCGCATTCTGCTGTTGCTGGGCCTGCCACAGATCCGCATAGGCGCCCTGTTGCTGCAGCAGGGCCTGGTGCGAGCCCTGCTCCACCAGCGCGCCGTCCCGCAGTACCAGAATGGTGTCCGCATCCACCACGGTGGACAGTCGGTGCGCAATCACCAGGCTGGTATGGCCGGAGGATATCTCTTGCAGCGCCGCCAGGATGGCCCGTTCCGACTGGCTGTCCAGCGATGAGGTGGCCTCATCAAAAACCAGGATAGGGGGGCGTTTCAGCAGGGTGCGGGCGATGGCCACGCGTTGCTTTTCGCCGCCGGAGAGTTTCAGCCCGCGCTCACCCACAAGCGTATCCGCGCCGGCGGGCAGCTGGGCGATGAACTGATCCAGGTGTGCAAGGCGAATAGCCTCCTCCACCTGCTCGTCACTGGCCTCAGGGTTGCCATAGCGCACGTTCTCGAACAGGGTGTCGTTAAACAGCACCGTGTCCTGGGGCACGATGCCAATGGCCTGTCGCAGCGACGCCTGGGTGACCCCGGCGATGTCCTGGCCGTCAATACAGATGCGTCCCTGGTCCGGGTCGTAGAAGCGAAACAGCAGTTTGACCAGGGTGGATTTCCCCGCGCCCGAGGGGCCGACTATCGCCACGGTTTTGCCGGGCTCAATCACAAAACTCAGGTCGCGAATAATGGGGCGTGTCGGCGCATAGGCAAAACTGACCCGCTCGAAGGCGACCCGGCCGCCGGCGACCTGCAGGGTAGCGGCGTCGGGCCGATCCTTGACCGTGGCACTGACGGTTAGCAGCTCGAACATTTTTTCTATATTGGCCAGCGAGCCCTTTATTTCGCGGAACACGAAGCCCAAAAAGTTCAGCGGCAGGAACAGCTGGATCATGAACTGGTTGATCAGGATGAAGTCGCCCAGGGTCATTGCGCCGCTGCGCACATCGGAGGCTGCCAGGCCGATCATGCAGGTTTGCGCCACGGCGATGATCAGGGCCTGGCCGCCGTTCAGGCCGAACAAGGAGAGTCGGTTGCGGCGCCGGGCCAGCTCCCAGCGGGCCAGCCCGTCGTCGTAGCGGCGTGCCTCAAACTCCTCGTTGGTGAAATACTTCACCGTCTCGAAATTCATCAGGCTGTCCACCGCCCGGGTGTTACTGTCCGAGTCGGCCTCGTTCATTTCCCGCACATACTGGGTGCGCCACTCGGTAGCCCGCAGTGAGAACAGGGCGTACACGACCACGGAAAGCACGGTGATAGCGGCATAGGAAACGCCGTAGTTGCCCAGCAGGATGCTCGCTACCACGGCGATCTCGAACAGCGTGGGGGCGATATTAAAAATGAAAAAGCGCAGCAGGAAGCTGACGCCGGAAGTGCCGCGCTCCATGTCCCGGGCCAGGCCGCCGGTGCGTCGGTTCAGGTGAAAATCGAGATCCAGGGCGTGGACGTGTTGGAACACCTGCAGGCCGATGCGGCGCATGGCCCGCTCGGTGACGCGACCGAAGATGGTATCGCGCAGTTCGCCGAAGAAGACATTGGCAAACCGCGCGCCGCCGTAGGCCGCGACCAGCCCCAGCATGGCCTGGCTGGAAAGGTTGCCCGCGTTGCTGTCCAGGGCATCCACCAGGTATTTCAGCAAAAAGGGAATCAGGATAACCGCGCCCTTGGCCAGCACCATGCACAGCAGCGCCAGCAGCACGCGGTTGCGGGATTCCCGGATGAAGGGCCAGAGACGCTGCAGTACGCGCCAGTTCAGCGACGCCTGGTCGGCGCCGTCGGATGGGATGTTTGGGGTCATGGTCTATTGCTGGCCGATAATCATTTCCAGGCGCAGCCTGACCGATGCGACAGCCTCGCGCTCTTCACCGACCCGCTTGCGCCAGCTATAGCGCGGCTCGATTTCCCAGAACAGCCAATCGCGACCCAGCCTGCGGCGCAGGCCCAGGCCAAACCCGCGGCTGCGCAGGATGCCGGGGTCCGTATCGCCGCGCACGAAGGTAAATGCACGGAAGCCGGTTTTCGCGTCAAACCGTTGTATGTAGGCGATACGGGAGCTCCATTCCTGTCCGTTGGTCTCTTCACCCCACTCCAGTCGGTTGGCCCAGCGCAACAGGCTGTTATCCGATAGCGCCTGGTCAATGTCGAGGCGGGTGAGGCTGGTGAATCCGTCCCCCGGCACGTAGAACACCTCCTCGCTGACGCGGTAGCGAGCGTCCTGCCAGAGCGCGTCTGCAAAGCGATAGCGCGCGCCGAGCTTGACGTTGAAGCCGGATTTCGCGCCCGCGAAAAGATACGCGGATGAGCGCCGTTTACGGCGCACCTGGTATTGCACGCCCGCGGCCGAATCGCCGCCGGCGGCAATACCCGGGTCGTAGAAGTCGTCGTCAAAATCACCGTCTTCTCCAGAAAATACCACGCTCAGCCGGTCGCTGGTGCGCGGCAGGTGAAGCCTGCCCGTTGCTTTCAGTTTCAGGTCACTGCCGTCTCGCTCATCCCACTCGAACTGGGGGCGCAATCGCACGGTGCTGGTAGCCGCGTCCTGCACGTCACGGGCGTGACCAAAAAAACCGTCCACCCAGTTGGCGAGTTCATCGCCGCGGTTGTCGATCTGTCGGTAGCCGGATGCCAGCCAGTCACCCGTGTCATCGGCCGGTTCAGCGTCTGCGGGGTTGTCGGTTTGCGCAATACCATGCCCGGGCAGCATGGCCAGCAGCACGACGGAGAGCCAGCGCGTTACACATCGCTGTCTTTGTGTGCGAACGCCTGGCGGTTCTTTCAGCATCGGCACAGCTTAGCGGTGGCCGTCGCAAATGGCCACGCGCAGAACTGGCGGCGCTTATGCGTCATAATACCCGGCAGGCACCCAGGGATTGTATTGGATGAACGTACTGGAACGCTGGCACGCTGCCATGAAAGCCAGGGACCCGTCGCAGCTGGATACGCTGCTGGCAGACGATTGCGTCTTTTATTCACCGATTGTGCACACGCCCCAGCAGGGCAAGGCGCTGACCCGGCTGTACCTTACCGCTGCGATGGAAGTGTTGGGGAGCGACAGTTTCCGCTACGTGCGAGAGATCAGCGAAGGGCGCGATGCCATGCTGGAATTCGTCACGGAAAGCGAGGGTATTTCCATTAATGGCGTCGACATCATGAGCTGGAATGAGGCGGGTCAAATCGTCAGCTTCAAGGTGATGGTGCGGCCGCTGAAGGCCGTCAATATGATTCACGCGCAGATGAAAGCGATGCTTGAGCGTCTGGCAGCGACGGCGGACGGGTCGGACTAGCCGCTGCCGTGCTGCCGAGTCTTCAACAGGATTATCAGGGTGGCCTACGCATCGCCGAGGAGCCGCCGGTATACCTGTTCGACGACTTTCTCAGCGCAGCGGAGTGCGATCATCTGGTGGCGCTGGCTTCACCCAACCAGACCCGCTCTTTGGTCAGCGGCGGTGAGGCGGGGATAGAGAGCGATGGCAGGACCGGCGGCGTGCACTGGGTAGCGCACGACACGTCGGCGATCACGCTGTCGTTGTCGCAGCGGCTTTCCCGGCTGGTGGGCCTGCCGCTGGAGCAGGCCGAGTCAATACAGGTCATCAGCTACGGTCCCGGCCAAGAGTACAGGCCGCATTACGATGCCTGGGAGGCAGGCACGGAGACAGGCGATCGCTGCCTCGCCCGGGGCGGTCAGAGGCTGGTCACCTGCCTGTGCTACCTGAATGATGTAGAACAGGGTGGCGGCACGTTCTTCCCGCGGCTGGATATCGAGGTGACCCCGCGGCGCGGTCGCATGGTGTTGTTCCACAACTGTTACGAGGGTGACACTCGACGCCACCCGGACGCACTGCACGGGGGCCTGCCCCCGGAGGCGGGTGAAAAGTGGGCCTGCAATATCTGGTTTCGTGAACGGGCGCTGCGCACAACGGCCACACCGCTGCGACCGGGGCCGGGCACGCGCCGCTTCTGACAGGCGCGTGGTCTAGTGGGCCTGCGCCCAGTCCCGGTGGCTTGAGAACTGCTGGCGCAGGTAGTCCATCTGGTCGCCCAGGATCCTATCCCGCTCGAGAAAGGTGTATTCCCAGGGGTTGGGCGTAAAGGGCACCGCAAGCAGGGGCATATCCGCCTCTTCCGGCGTGCGGTTACCTTTTCGGTTGTTGCAGCTTTTACAGGCGCTGACGCAGTTTTCCCAGATGTCCCGGCCGCCCCGGCTTACCGGTTGCACGTGGTCACGTGTCAGCAGGCTGCGATGGGTCTGTTGTCCGCAGTACAGGCAGATGTGCTGGTCGCGCCGGAACAGCGCCTTGTTGTTGAGTGACAGGGAGAAGGTGCTCACCACGCGACCGCGCATGGCGATAATCGGGGGAATTTCCAGTACGGATTTGCGGCCGGTGATGCGCTGCACCCCGCCCCGCAATACGATTGCGGGTTTGCCCAGTGTCCAGGAAACATCTCCTTTCACGTAGGCGGTGGCGGCTTCCTCCGGACTCACCCATCCCCGGGGCTGTCCGGCCAGATCCAGCCGAAGTATCGCAAGCGACATGCGTATCTCACTCCTGGTTTGATCGCACTATCGTCGTTGCGGGTGTGACGGGAACGCCGCGATCGTCGCTGGCGCCCTGCCAACTGCATAACGACGATATCGATCTTATATACGAAAGCTGTGTAATACACCAGCGCGAGCGGGCGTGGTTTGTGACGCAAACTCAACACAGCAGGGGGCCAGACTGGCCCGGTGCCGGGCCAACTGCGTATATTTCTTACTATGTCAAAAACTTCTGGTGTAAAACGCGGCGCCGTGCCGCGGGGTCTCAGTGCCGCGCTGGCTGGCTTGCGCGCGGGTGGTGCCCTTGCGGTTGATGGCGCAGTGCAACAGGTGCTCGCCCGTTCCGGGCTGCGCAGCGTCGATTCGGGTTCCGAGTTCTCGCGCCGTGAGGCGAGGCGCTTCGTCGCAGAGCTGGGCCGCCTCAAGGGAACGTACGTCAAGATCGGCCAGATGTTCGCCATGCTGGGCGAGCACTTCCTGCCGCCGGTGCTGACCGAAGCCCTGCACGACCTGGGTGGCAGCACCGAGCCGCTGCCCTGGACGTCCATTGCACCCGTTCTGGAGGAAGAACTGGGTCCCCGACGGGACGAGCTGGTGATAGAGCGGGAAGCCTTTGCGGCCGCCTCGCTGGCACAGGTGCACCGCGCCACCGTTGCAGCGACCGGCGAGAACATCGTGCTCAAGGTGCAGTACCCCGGGCTTGCAGAGGTGATAGACAGCGATTTTGACGCCGTGGTGCGCATGCTGAAGCTGGCGCGCTGGCTGCCCGCCGGGCGCGACCTGGATGACTGGCTGCGCTCCATGCGCACCCATCTCCATCACGAGATCGACTACCAGCGCGAGGCGCAGTTCGCCGGCGCCATGGCCATGCACATTGATTCCCTGGCGGAGGACAGTGCCGCCTATCATGTGCCGAAGGTGTACAGCGCGTTCAGCAGCGAGCGCGTGCTGGCGCTGGAGTACATCCGCGGTCAGTCGGTGAACGATCCCGCCATTGCCCGTTTGTCGCTGAAGCGTCGCAATGCCCTGGCGCAGGCCATGCTGGAACTGTTCTTTATCGAGCTGTACGCCTGGGGCGTGCTGCAGACGGACCCGAACTTTGGGAACTACCTGATCCAAACCGCCGCCGGCAGTGACCAGCGCGACAAGCTGGTATTGCTGGATTTCGGCTCCATGCTGGAATGCAACGACGAGTTTCTGCGCCACCTGCGCCGCGTCATTGCCGCCGGCCTTGAGGAAGACGTGGAAACGCTGGCGGATGGGCTGGTGGGGCTGGGCTGCCTGCAGCCGGACGCGGACACCGAAGCGCGAGCGCTGTTTGCCGGCTTTTGCCTGCAACTGCTTGAGCCTCTGCGCGAGCCTTCCCGCTTGCCGCGCGAGCATCTCAACCGGCGTGGCGAGTATCGCTGGGGCGATTCCCGGCTGATGCAGCGGGCGGGCAAGCTGGCGGCCGCGAATTCCACCTCCAGACACTTCACCACGCCCTCGCGGGATTTTGCACTCATCGCCCGCAAGCTGACCGGCGTGTTTACGTTTATCTCGGTGTTGGACGCCCAGTTCAACGGCCACGAACTTGTGATGAAGCACATACAGCAATGGCGGGAGCGCGAAGCACATGGCTAAGTCCCAGCAGGCATCGGTACCCAGCAGTCGATTCGGTCGCTTTGCGCGGGTTGCAAAACTCGCCGGCGGCGTCGCCAGCGGCATGCTGGCCGAGGGCAGCCGCCGGTTGCGCGAAGGCGAGCGGCCCAGGGCCCGGGATATGCTGCTGACACCGGCGAATGCCCAGCGTGTGGCGGACGAGCTGGCGAATATGCGCGGCGCCGCCATGAAGCTGGGACAGATGCTGAGCATGGACGGCGGGGAGTTCCTGCCCCGGCAGCTCGCTGACATTCTCGCTCGCTTGCGCGATGAGGCGGATTACATGCCCTTCGAGCAACTCAACGAAACCATGACGGAAGCCTACGGCGACGAGTGGGAGGCCATGTTCTATGGCTTTGATTACCGGCCGATCGCCGCAGCGTCCATCGGTCAGGTGCACCGGACCCGCTCGCCGGATGGTCGCGATATCGTGCTGAAAGTGCAGTACCCCGGCGTGGCCCGCAGCATCGACAGTGATATCGACAATATCGCCGCACTGCTGAAACTGTCGGGGCTGGTGCCTGACAACATCGACATGAAGCCGCTGCTCAAGGACGGCAAGGCCCAGCTCCACGACGAGGCCAACTACCTGCTGGAGGCGGAGCACCTGCGTACCTTTGGCGAATTGCTGGCCGAGGACCAGCGCTTCATCGTGCCCGAGTTGCTGCCGGAGCTTACCACCGAGCACGTACTCGCAATGACCTACATCGAGAGCCAGCCCATCGACGTGATCGCCGAGCTGGACCAGGACACGCGAAACGCGCTGGTCACCGCCATGATGGACCTGATGCTGCGGGAGTTTTTTGAGCTGCGCCTGGTACAGACGGACCCCAACTTCGCCAACTATCGTTACCAGTCCGGCAGTGGGCGCCTGGTATTGCTGGATTTCGGGGCGACCCGGAAATTCAAGGCAGCCTTCGTCAACCAGTACCGTCGTATGGTGCGGGCTGCGCAGAAAGGGCAGGAAGATCGGCTGCTGGACGCCGCCGGTCGGCTGGGTTACGTGGTTGGCGACGGCAGTGATGAGTATCGCGATTTCGTGTTGTCCATTTTCGACATCGCGCTGGAGCCCCTCACCTGCGACGGCCCCTACGACTTCGGCAGCTCGGACATCTCTGCCCGCCTCGCCGAGATCGGCGCCTCGGCGCGGGACTTCCGCGAATTCTGGCACGCGCCACCCTCGGAGGCGGTATTCTTCCACCGCAAAGTGGGGGGCATATTCCTGCTCGCCCAGCGCATGGAGGCGACCGTGGACGTGCGCGGGCTGGCGGAGCAGTATCTTTAACCCCAGGCACCAATACCCGGCCAGCGGTCGCGGTCACGCTTGCAGTGACTGCGGTGATATGGCCTAGTAGGGCGCGATTTTCACACGTATACCAGGAGGCCACTGGTGTCACCGGAAAAAATTGAATTTACCCTGAATGGTCGGGCAGTCAGCCTGGACATCGAAGCAGATACGCCGCTGCTGTGGGTGCTGCGGGATGAGCTCGCCATGGTGGGTACCAAATTCGGCTGCGGCAAGGGCCTGTGTGGTGCCTGCACCGTGCATATGGACGGCAACCCCATGCGCAGCTGCTCGCTCCCCATCAGCGCAGTCGCAGGACGCAGTATCACCACCATCGAGGGTCTCTCTGCCGCGGGCGATCACCCCCTGCAGCGGGCCTGGATAGCGGAAAACGCGCCCCAGTGTGGCTACTGCCAGTCCGGCCAGATCATGTCCGCCGCGGCACTGCTGGCGGCCAACCCCAATCCCAGCGACGACGACATCAACAGCGCCATGGCGGGGAATATCTGCCGCTGTGGTACTTACCCGCGCATTCGCAAGGCGATCAAGCGCGCCGCCGCGGACATGCAGACCGGCGCAGTGGCCACCTGGTCGCCCGATACTGCGGCGGTGGAGGTGGTGTCATGAACCTGTCCCGACGCGCCTTTATCAAGAATGTCTCCGTGGCCGGCGGTGCCCTGAGCCTCGGCTTTACCCTGGCCGGGTGCTCGGAAGCGGAATTCCCCAAAATCAACGCGGCGGATTTCCAGCCCGATGCCTTCCTGCGCATTACCCCGGAGGGCAAGGTGATCGCACAGATTTTCAAGGCTGAAATGGGCCAGGGTGTGACCACGGGCATTCTCTCGGTGCTGGCCGAGGAAGCGGAAGTGGACCCGGCGAGCATGGGCTATGAAATGGCCCCACCGCACAAGGCCTTCGCCGACCCGGAAATGACCATGCAGGTCACCGGGGGCTCAAACTCGATTCGCGTCTATTACCCGATCCTGCGCCAGGTGGGCGCCACGGCCAAAGCCATGATGATTACCGCGGCCGCGCAGCAGTCGGGCACGCCCGCGTCGGAACTGTTCGCCGAGAACGGCCGGGTCAAGAGTCGCGACGGCAGCGTGGACCTGGGATACGGGGAGCTGGTTGCTACTGCGAACACGCTTACCGTACCGGAGAACGCCCCGCTCAAATCTCCTGCGGACTTCAAGGTGATCGGCCATCAGGACGACCGCCTGGACCTGCAGGGCAAGGTGGACGGCAGCGCCATGTTCGGTATGGACGCGCCGGTGGAGGATGCCCTGGTCGCCGTGGTACTGCGCTGCCCGCACGCCGAGGGCAGCTGTGGTGGCTGGGATGCCAGCAAGGCCCTGCAGATGCCGGGTGTGGCCGACATATTCCAGATTGATGGTGGCATCGCCGTGGTCGCGCGCAACTACTGGCGCGCACGCAAGGCGGCTGAGGCCGTGGAAACCAACTGGCAGGCCAGTGCTTCACCGCTGCAGTCCAGTGAAGATATCGAGCGGGCCTTCGCAGCAGCGCTGGACAGCGAAGACTATGAGGTGATGCGCGAGGACGGCGAGCCGCCCGCGACCACCAGCGGTACGCCGATAACGGTCGAATACAACGCGCCCTTTGTGGCCCACGCCACCATGGAGCCCCAGAACGCCACAGCGCGGCCGACGCCCGACGGCGGCCTGGAAGTCTGGGTGGGCACCCAGGGTCCGGACATCGCCCAGGCCTATGCGGCCAAGGGCGCCGGACTGGATAAAGAGAAAGTCATCATCCACAACACCTTCCTGGGCGGGGGCTTTGGCCGCCGCGCCGCCGCCGACAATGTGTACGAGGTCGCCCAGATCGCCACCAAACTCGGCAAGCCGGTGAAGCTGGTGTGGAGCCGTGAAGACGACATGCGCCACGATTTCTACCGCCCGGTGATGAAAGCGCGACTGACCGCCAGCGTCAGCGCGGACGGTGAGGTAGAAACCTACCGGCACCATATCGTGGCCCCCAGTGTGATCCAGAAGATCATGCCGCACTTCCTCGCGGCGTCCCTGCCCGGGTGGGTGCCGCACCAGATCAGTGACACCCTGATCGGTTTCACGGCGGATACGGACCACTCCTCGGTGGAGGGGGTGGCGGACACCGGTTACCAGTTCCCCCACTTCGAAGTGAAGTACAGCAATGTGCAGACGCCCATGACCCTGGGCTTCTGGCGCTCGGTGGGCCACAGCCAGAACGCGTTTGTTATCGAGAGCTTCGTGGATGAGCTGGCCCACGCCGCCGGCCGCGACCCGGTGGAGTTCCGCCGCGCCCACTTGCCGGAAGACAGCCGCCAGCGCCGCGCGCTGGACAAGGTGGTGGCGATGGCAAACTGGGGCAATGCGCCGGAGGGTCGCTTCCAGGGCGTCGCGGTGCATGAGTCGTTCCACTCGGTGGTGGCGGAAGTGGCGGAAATTTCGCTGAAAAACGGCAAGCCGGTGCTGGAAAAGATCTATTGCGCGGTGGACTGCGGGCGCGCGGTGAACCCGGATATCGTCAAGTCGCAGATGGAAAGCGGCATCGTCTTTGGCCTGACCGCCGCCCTGAAAAGCCGCATCACTATCGCCGATGGCGCGGTACAACAGGGCAACTTCGACGACTACCCGATGCTGCGCATGAACGAGGTGCCAGAGATCGAGGTGGCCATCATCGAAACCGATGCCGACCCCACGGGCGTGGGCGAACCGGGCACGCCGCCGGCCGCCCCGGCACTGGCCAATGCGCTGTTCGCGGCCACCGGTGTGCGCCAGCGGGACCTGCCGCTGAAGATGGCGTAGCGGTTTCTACCCGGAGGACTCCGCGGTGCACTGGCTTTCCTGATCGTTACGGCGGATTCCGGGCAA
>JAZBPS010000251.1:0-17202 GCA_036353375.1 Halieaceae bacterium
ATCTGGGGGTAGTGGTGAGTCGTATCAAGGCGCTATTTCCCGCTGCGAGCGCGGGGCCAGGCGCAGCGCCGCAGCAAACCGGTGCCTAGCGCATTCCCAGCACGTTCTTCATGAAGTGCGTGCCAAAACGACTGATGCGCTGGGCAGCGACGGCCAGAGGGCTCTGGTCCAGGTAGTTGAGCTGCACCATACGCCGCTCTCCAACGAAGCGGGTGTGCCCGTGCCAGGAGTGATCGGTGCGCCGGAATGCCAGTAAAGTGCCCCCCAGCGGCGGCACCTGGGCCGCGTA
Source organism: Halieaceae bacterium (assembly GCA_036353375.1). GTDB lineage: Bacteria > Pseudomonadota > Gammaproteobacteria > Pseudomonadales > Halieaceae > JANQIO01. The sequence goes on from JAZBPS010000251.1 coordinate 290, forward strand.
ATTCTCAATGTCGTCCTTGCTGCGAAGCATTCGCAGCTGGCCATCTTCATGCTCCCAGCGCTCGTTGAAGTAAACCAGCACGGTGATCACTTTGCTCTTGTGATCGGTATGGATGTTGCCGTCGGTGCGTTCGCAGAACTTTCGCACGGTGACGGTGGTGGGCAGGGCAACCAGGTCTATATCAAACCGGTTGCCGATAACCTCCGCCAGGTCACTGCCGCGAAGCTCCGCCATGAGGCTTTCGAAAGCCGGACCGTAGCTGAGGCTTTCCAGGGCGTGGTTGGCGGCGGTGTCTATGGCCGGATAGTCTGCATTGATGCGCGGCAGCGCCTCGGGCGCAATAAAATCTTCCACCACCATGAAGTCAAACGGGTCGCGCTGCATGGGCGCGCGGCGAACCTTGTCCAGATTAATCATGCTCATGGGCAAAGTTTACGTGGCGGCCTGAATTACGGGCAAGCTGCCGGCCCGGTAATAGTGCGGAAAAACAAGAATTCCGTTATCATCCCGCGCCTTTGATTTCCGGAGATATCCCTTGGCGGACAAGGCTCGCGCCGCCGCGCGCATCCTGATAATGGCGCTCTGCTTCTGGTTGCCCGCAGGCCGGCGCAAGCGACTGGAGCGCTGGCTCAGGGGTCGCGAGGAGTACTGCAAGCTGCAGCGCGCCGACTGGGTGTTGATGAGCTGGGGTAAGTCCGGGCGCACCTGGCTGCGGGTGATGTTATCCAGGGCCTACCAGCTGAAGGGGGGCCTGCCGTCGGATGAGCTGCTGGATTTTGATAATTTCCGCCAGCGTGACCCCGCGTTGCCGGCCGTGTTTTTTACCCACAACAACTATCTTCGCGACTACACCGGCCACTGGAAATCCAAGGCGCACTTCAAGGGCACACGCGTCGTATTGCTGGTACGTGACCCCCGCGATGTGGCGGTATCGCAGTTTTTCCAATGGAAATATCGCATGCGCCCAAACAAGAAGTTCATCAACGATTACCCCGCACACAATGCCGATATCGGCCCCTGGGATTTTGTCTGCGACAGGGATGCCGGGGTGCCGCGTATTGTCGAATACTTCAATGACTGGGCCGAAGCCATCCCGGAGCTGGTGGACGTGCTGGTTGTGCGCTACGAAGACATGCGCGCCGACCCCGCCGGCGTGCTACGCAGCATCTTCGCTTTCACCGGTGACACAATCAGCGACCGGCAAATTGAAGAGGCCGTGGAGTTCGCGGCCTATGACAACATGAAAAAGATGGAGCAGGAGCAGCACTTCAAGGGAGCAGGCGCCCGGGTGAAGCCCGGTGACAAGGGCAACCCCCAGTCTTTCAAGGTGCGCAAGGCAAAGGTTGGAGGCTACCGGGACTACTTCACTGACGCGCAGTGCGCAGAGCTGGATGCCATGGTGGCCGGGCTGCATCCGATGTTCGGATACGCAGGGCGGGCCAGCGAGGCCAGCGCGTGAAGCTTGTTATACAGAACCTGCGGCAGGCCCTGCAGACCGCTCACAAAAAGCTCTCCCGGCGCCTGTTGCACTGGAAGATGCGTGGTCAGCCGGAGGCCGAAATTCTCAAGGCCGAGCGCAAACTGCGGGGCGTAGAGCAGTTCGACAAACTGCAGCGAGCAGACGTGGTGGTGGTGTCATTCGGCAAGAGCGGGCGCACCTGGTTGAGAGTGATGGTGTCTCACCTGTTCAGGGTGATGTACGGTCTGCCCGATAACGCGATTATGGGCTTTGACAACTTCCACAACCTGGACCGGCGGGTCCCCAGGGTGTTCTTTACCCACGACAATTACATCAAGGACTTCACCGGGGACTTCGAGAGCAAAGCGCCGTTCTATGGCAAGCGAGTGGTGCTGCTGGCACGCGACCCGCGCGACGTGGCGGTATCGCAGTTTTTTCAATGGAAGTTCCGGATCAAGCCGTCGAAGATCGCTATCAATAACTACCCACCGCGCGATTCCGATATCAGCCTGTTCGATTTCGTCACCGGCGGCAACGGCGGCAGTATGCGAGCAGTCTGTGACTATCTGAATCTGTGGGCTGCGGAGGCCGACAAGGTGAAGGATTTTCACCTGTTGCGCTACGAGGACCTGCGCGCGAATCCCGCGGCTGAGCTGCGCAAGTTGCTGGACTTTATGCAAGTGGATGCCCTCGATGAGCACGTGCAGGCTGCGGTTGAGTACTCGTCTTACGAGAACATGAAGAAAATGGAGAGCCAGCGGCAGTTCCGACTGTCTGGCGGCCGCATGCAGCCCAGGGACAAGGATAACCCCGACAGCTACAAGGTGCGGCGAGCCAAGGTCGGCGGTTACCGCGATTACTTCAGTGACGAGGAGGTAGGCGAGATCGACCGGCAGCTTCAGGCCACCCTGCACCCCCTGTTTGATTATGGGTCACGCTAGCGCCGATGCTGCCCCCGGCTGCCCCTGGCCCGGCAATAATTCCATTGTGCTTCCGGCGAAGTCCCGTATTCTTTCCGTTCACCGCTTGAGCCCGACCTGGGCCCTGGCGTGCCCGTAAACTAGGATCTGGCCCATGTTGTTCACGCGTACCGCGCTGCTGGTTTTCGCCGCACTGCCGCTTTGCGGTTGCACGGCCATGGCGGTGACCGGTGCCGTCGTCGGCACAGCGGCCGCGGTTGCAGTTGAGGTGGTTGAGCTGCCTTTCGAGGTGGCAGCCGGTGTTCACGGCGCTGTCAGCGACGATGACGACGATGCCGAAAAAGACGGCCGGGATGACGGCGAGGGCGGGTAACGCAGTCGTTCTGTAAACCGGTTGGGCTAGGCCGGGAGTAGCTCGAAGGCATCCTCGCGCAGATGCCCCTGCTCAATCTCATCCCGCAACATGGATTCGGTAATCTCGTCCGCCTCCAGGCACTCCTTGACCAGGCCGAAGAAGAACGCTTCCTGGGCGGGGTCCGGGTGCGCGTCGTAGGTGCCGGCAAAGCGGTAGTCGCCAAACAGCGCGCGGCGCGCACGGCGGAACCAGTGCCGGGGCGGAAACAATTGGAAGGTGTCGGCGGGCCGGTAATCGATTGACAGACCTGTTTTCCAGGGCTGGGTCTTGCGCTTGGTGTTGTGCAGCAAGCGGGTTTCCGGCGTGAGGTTGTCGAAGTCGTTCCAGACGCTCTCCAGGACACCGATTGTGCTGCTGTCTTCAAGCTTCAGTGATACCCAGTCCATGTAGTCCCGCTGAACGTTGGGCTCGAACATCTCCTCGAAGTTCTTTTCAAATTGCCAGTGCTTGAGCTTTGCGCAGTCCAGCAGCATGACGCTGGACGCCCACGCGCCCTTGCGCCCTTTGCGCCCGGACTTGGGGCGGCAGACGATAGCCTTGCCCTGCATGTCCCGGTTCAGGAGTTCGCTGATATCGGCCAGCGCAAAAATATCCGGGTCCATCACCACCGCCCGTCCCTGGTAGTTCATCAATTGCGGTGGCGCGAAACGCAGCGGCGTGAAGGATTGCAGATCGTTATTCAGCCAGGGCCGCATCTCGCCGTCTCGCCGGTAGCGACGCCCCTCGTGCTCTGCCATACACGGAAAATCCTTGACCTCAATGAAGTGCACGTCGAAGGCCTGTGGATCTGCCGCGTGTTTTTTCAGGGAAAAACGACTGACCAGCGCTCCCAGCATCTGTTTGTGGTTGGTGTGAATAAATACCGTGGGCTTCAAGGCAACCTCTGGTTCCGCGCGTTGCAAGGGTGGGATAGTCTAGCGTCATGGGTGAAAACGAGCCACTGGTCTGGTGCCTGCTGGGCAGGAAGGCAGGCGATAATACGCAGGTACGGGCGCTGGCCGCGGCGCTGGAGTGGCCCTGCGAGGAAAAACATGTACGGGCGCAGCCCTGGGAGCTGCTGACCAACCTGGGGCTTGGGGTGACCCTGGCGGGTATCGACCGGGGCGCTTCCAGCGCGTTGGCCGCGCCCTGGCCGGATCTGGTGATTACCGCAGGTCGACGCAATGAGCCGGTAGCTCGCTGGATTCGCCGGCAGTCCGGCGGCCTGACGCGGCTGGTACACATTGGCCGACCCTGGGCGCCGCTGTTGGCCTGGGACCTGGTGGTGACAACCCCGCAGTACTTTCTGCCCAGATGGCCCAACGTGCGCCACAATCGCCTGCCCTTGAACAACCTGACCGAGGCACAGCTGCAGGCGGCAGCCGCAGAGTGGCGCCCACAGCTTGAGGACCTGCCGGGTCCGAGAATAACCGTGCTTGTCGGTGGCGACAGCGGCAAATTTGTCTTTACCCCGGAGAAGGCACAGCGCCTGGGTCGCTGGTGTAATGCGCTGGCACAGCGCGCCGGCGGCAGCATTCTCCTGACGGACAGCCCCCGCACACCGGTAGCCGCCGGGGACGCGCTGGAAGCAGTGCTTACCGTGCCGACGCGGGTGTATCGCTGGTCTGTCGGGGGGAGTGAGGCAAAGGCCAATCCCTATCTCGGTTTCCTCGGCCTGGCGGATGCGGTGGTCGTGACGGGGGAGTCCATGTCCATGCTGGGCGAGGCGTCGGTTACCGGCAAGCCCCTGTTCGTGTTTGACATGGCCGATCCGCAGGGCGCGGTCTGGCGGCAACCGCATACCTGGCGTTGGAAGCCCTTGTCACACCACCTGGCCATGCATCTCGCGCCCGGGCGCATGCGTCGGGATGTGGGCAGGATACAGCAGGCCCTGGTAGACAGCGGCGCGGCGCGCTGGCTGGACGAGAGCGCATCCCTGTCCGCATCCGGCAACGGGGAAGTCGGCAATGCCGCCCTGTGTCGCCAGGAGCTGTGGGCAACCGCTAAAGCGGTCAGGCAGCTGCTGACAGCGCGCTGAGGGGGTGGGCTGGCGCCGGCGGCAGGTCGGGGGTTCGCTGCAGCACCTCGAAGGCGTCATGGCGGACGTGGTTGCTGGCCATTTCCTGGCGCAGGAAGTCCTCGCTGATAACGCCCTGCTGCAGGCATTCCTTCAGCAATCCAAAAAAGAAGTGCTCCTGATTCTGGTCCGGGTGCTGTTTGTAGTTGCCGAGAAACGCGTACTCGCCGAACAGCTTGCGCCGGGCGCGCATGATCCAGGCTGCGGGCGGAAACAGGCGGAAGCGCTCGGCGGGTCGCCAGTCGGTGGGCAGGCCGGTTTTCCAGGGCTGGGTCTTGCGGCGGGTGGTATGCAGCATGCGGGTTTCGGTGGTGAACTTGTCGAAGTCGTTCCACTCAGCCTCGAAAAAGTCGATGCTGTCCCTGTCCTCTTCCTTGAGGCAGACCCAGGGCTGGTAGTCCTGGGTGAAGTCAAACATGGCGCGGAATTTCGCCTCCGCGTCCCAGTGCGTGAGTTTTGCACAGTCCAGCAGCATAACGCTGGAAGCCATGCAACGGTCTACCAGGCCCTTCGGTCCTGAGCGCATGCGACACATGATCGCCTTGCCGTGCATATCGCGGCTGAGCAGTTCCCAGATGTCCGCAGCGGCAAATATGTCGGGGTCGATGACCACCGCGCGTCCCTCGTAGCCCATCAGTGCCGGGGGCATGAATCGGGTGGGGGTGAAAGACTGCAGATCGTCATTCAGCCAGGTGCGCTTGACGCCGTCGCGCAGGTATTCCTTGCCCTCGAACTCCGCGAAGAAGGGATAGTCGCGGGTATCGATAATCCGCACATCAAACTTGTCGTTATTGTCGGAATACCGGCGCAGGGCATATTCGGCCACTTTGGCGCCGGTCATCTGCTTGTGATTGGTCTGGATGAATACGCAGGCGTTCATTACTCAAAGCTGTCTCAAGGGGCGGCCAACCGCGGTCGCCGAGGCGGCTGACCGGGCTGTTGACTATGGCGCGCCACTATAAATCAAAGCGCTGTCATTGGCTACGCAGGCTACCCGCCGCTCAGCGTGAGTAGTAGTTGATGCTGCGCCCGGTGACGGCGGTGTACACCACGCCGAATGCCTTGGCCACCCGGTACAGGTTATGCATCAGCATACCCCGGGAAAATATTGAAAAAGGCAATAAAAACAGTGACATAAGAAGCTTGCCCAGGGAGGCCCCCAACAGCTTCAGCACCCGCGAGGTATTGCCGTGGGAGCGCGCCATCCCCACCTGTGAGCAGCCGTTTTTGAAGCCGCGGCGCACCAGGCCGCGTGCCGTGTAGCGGTCTGGCTCATGGTTGCGGTGGATGACGGACATGTCCGCAGAGGTAATCCTGGCCCCCAGTTGATGGGCGCGGATGAAGAAGTCCTTGTCCTCGCCACCGCTGAACCGGAACGTGTGATTGAAGACCGGACCGGTCGTGGCCACCCGCTCCAGTATGTCCCGACCCACCAGCGCGTTGCAGGTGGAGGCACAACCTGGCAGGCCGTAGCGGCCGCCCTTGTTCTCGTGCTTGGCCTTCACCGGTGACCGGAAGATGCCAGACTCCCGCGCCCACTGTGGCATGAGCGTATCCAGCACCCAGGTGCCGAAGACCATGTCGGCGCCGGTCACGGCCTGGCGGTCGAGCAACTGTATTAACCAGTCCGACTGCGGTTGGTCATCGTCATCGATAAACGCGCAGAAATCCGCGCCACGTTCCAGCGCCACTGCCACGGCCCGGTTGCGGGCATAGGTGATGCCGGAGCGGGGCTCTTCGGTGTAGTGCACCGAAATGGGAAGCCGCGGCGCCGCGCGTTCACATATCGCCCTGGTTTCGCGGCTGGGATTGTTGTCCACAACGATGAGCTGGACTGCATCGGGGTTATAGCCGCTCAGGTCTATGTCCTGCAGCGCGACCAGCAAGCGCATCAGGCCCTGGCTGCGGCTGTGGGTGCAGACGCAGATTGCGACTTTTTGTTCTGAGATGGTGCTGACAGTCATGGATCGCTATTTGAATACACCGCGCCGGTAGAGTCCCCAGAAGAACCCCCACAGATGTAGCAGCGGTCGCCGCCTCACGGAATCCGGTATCACTACCGTCTGCCCGGAGTGGCGCTCCAGCTTCCACGCGATATAGTCCAGTCCCCCTTCGAATGTGTACAGTGCCTTGATCAACCGCAGTACGGAGAGCAACTTCCCCTGCAGTCGCCGGGCGAACCACGCCGGCCTGGACAGCCGGCGCCGTGACAAAGGCACTTCGCTTTTATAGCGCCCATCATACACATCAAACGGGAAACTTAGCGAACCTGATAGCGCCTGCGCCGTGTGCTGGTAGAACGCTTCCGCCGCGCGCACCAGCTCGCCGGCGCGCCCGCTGCGCTCGGTGCGCAGCTCCGTGTTATAGCTGAGCGCCAGCGCGCCCTCCCAGAGATCCACCACGCGTCCACTCGCCGGCAGTGCCGGCAGGCTGCGCTCCAGCAAGGTGTGGGACGCATTGGCCAGAGCATCCTCGATCGCCATGCGGCTGCTCTCGTCGCGGCTCCAGGCCAACAGCACTGGCTGGGCAAAGCGGCCCCAGAGGTAGCTTTCAAACCAGGCGCGACCGCAGCCGCGCCCAAAATCCCGCAGGGAAATCAAGGTCACTTTGCAGCGCAGGGTGCCTCCTTCACTGCGCGTCTCCGCATAAAAGACGTTGGGCGGCAGCAGGCGGTTCGCCAGTGCCAGTGCTGGACGCCGGTAGGCGTCCCGGTAGTCCTCGCACAGCAGGTACAGATCCAGCAGACCGTCGAAAGGGTCGCCACTGCGCAGGCATGAGCCGTAAACGATAACGCCGGCTATCGCGTCGTGGTGCTTTGCGCGCAGTTCCTCAATGACCTGGGCAAGTGCCGGATGCTGCCGCAAACCGCCGGGATCGTAATCTCCCGATGTGCTGGTGTCGGGCGTCATGGGCGCAGGAACGAAACGGGCGTTGTCGCCGTTATGGAGAGGACCCCCGTCACGGCCAGTATTTCACCGTCCAGATTGATTTCACCCTCCAGCTCCAGTTGAATCTCGTCTGCATTCTGACTGAAGTAGCCCTGTTCGGGAACGGCATTGCGACCGGGTTTCCCCATGGCGATACGGACAAAGGTTGGCGCGAAGCGACTGCAGCCTGCCCGCATCAGCGTCATGCGCAGGGCGCCAGGGCCGTGGCCCCAGAATGGCTTCATGCCGAACGCAAGCCGGTTAAGCGTGCTGATCGCCAGCACCAGGGTGTCGTGGGATTCAGCCGCACCGCCATCCAGGGTCACGCGTACGGACTGGTGTCCGGAAAAACCCGGTTCATTGCGCACTACCCCCCAGATGGTGCGCAGCGTTCCCAGCGCGAGGCTGAAATCGTCTCTCAGGCCGCGTGCGTGGATATTCTCGTGGGCGTAGTTGGTGCCGCTTATCACCGCACCGGCACCCAGGAACATGCCGTGCTGCACCTGTCCGTCGGGGGTAACGACCCGCATCAGCGGGCGCTGCTGCCGCTGCGCCCGGGACCAGAGGTCACGGTCTGCGTAATCGCAAAAGCGCGACAGTGCCGCACCCAGTCCGCCCCGCATGCCGACATCGCCGGCGTTCATATTTGCCGTGCCGCCGGGCAGAATCACGATGTCTGGCAGCTCGCTGAACAGGTCCTGCTCCAGCAGCGTACCGAGGATGGCCGATGCCGTGCCGTCACCGCCGTTTATGCCAAGCACGCTGCAGCCTGCCGCCGCAAGGCGGGCGAGGGCCGCGGGGACGTCGCCGGCGCTCTCGGTAATCTCATGCGCCACCGTGCTGGCCGCGACGCGGTGCCTCAGCGCCTGGAACTGGTCCCGGTTGTGCCCGCTGCGTGGGTTGCTGATAAGCCCGGTGCGCTTGTCAGTCGGGTTCACGGTGCCGCCGTTCGAAGGGTGACGGATTTCAGGTCGATACTGACGCCGCCCAGCCGCGGCGCCTGGCCGCGAATCTGCAGAGGCACGCCGGTCACCGTGTCGAAGGCAATGATGAGATCCCCCTCAAGGCCAAGCAGGGCGAAATCCGGCTTGTCCCGTGGCTCGCCCACAACCTGCGCCGACAGTGCTACCAGGTCGACTTCCCGCTCAAGCGGCCCGGCAAGCCCCAGCGCCGCATCGATGCTGAGACTGTCCCTGCCGATGCGGCGGATGTTCACCCGGTAGAAATTGAGGTCGGTATGCACGTACACGGCAGTCATTTTTTCCAGGCTCGCCAAATGCAACAGCAGCAGGCTGTCGGTCGGCCGGGTGACGCTGGCAGGAACGTCAAGGCGCAGGTCGCTGGTCAAACGCCAGCTGTTGCGCTCCGGCTCCAGCCGGCGGCGCCTGATCTCTCCTGCGCTGTATATCCATTCCTTGCGGCGGCTGTCGCTGCCCTGGCTGAAGCGCTTGCGCTGTATCAGTGCGCCGTCACTGCCAGTGACCAGGCTTATTTCTTCAAAGCTGTCACCTAAACGGTTCTCAACGCGGGTACACCACAGCGTGGCGTCATCCTCGCAGCGTTCCAGAGTGATGTCTGAACGCGCGGTGGCCCAGAAGCTTTGCTGTTCATAGCTCAATGTTTTCCAGTCAGGCAGAGGCACAGATGGGTCCGCTGTAGTTCCTGCCCAGGATGGCAGCGCGCACAGCAACAGCGCGCTTGCCAGAGTCCGGCACCACCTTTGCAGCGTCATCTCAGCCACCGGGGTATGCCGGCTGCAGTGGAATGGCGGCGCCGGTCTCGCGCCTGGGATACACGGCGGCGATCAGGGCCAGCGGCAGCCAGAAGAACAGCCACAGCTCCTTGGGGTGCACCAACAGGCGATCAAAGTCCATGAAAATACACGTCATACCATATAAGAGCAGGGCGAGGTAAAGTCGTTCCCCGCGCGATACAGCGGTGGTTGCGGCCTGGTAGACACCGGTACCCAGCAGGGCACACAACAGGCCCAGGCCCACCAGGCCGCCATCGCGCAGGGTCGCGAGATAGCTGTTGTGTGCGTGGTCAAACAGCCTGTCGTACGCCTGCACACGCGGGTCAACGAGGTAGCCGTGGCCCAGCAGCCAGTGTCCCTGCATATCTTCCAGCACCTGTTGCCATATGCCGGGGCGAAAGGAGAGCGCGGTTACGCGCTCCCACCACGACTCCGGGTTGCTTGCGACCAGTGCGAAGCTGAGCGCAAGACCCGCCAGCAGCCAGGGAATGACCCGCTTTCCCAGCAGTACGGAAAGACCCACGCAAACCGCCGCCAGGGCCGTGCGCGACTGGGTGAGCAGCACCAGTGCTGCCAGGACGCCAGCCGCCGTCCAGTACAGCCAGCGTTGGCGCGGACTCTCCTCCAGCATTGCCACACGGGTGCACAGTAACAGGAGCAGGCCATAGGCGGCGCCAGCCTTGTTCTGGTGGTGCATGACCCCGAGTGGTTCAAGTCGGGCGCTGGGGAAGGGATGCTCCAGGTAGAACACCACGATGGAGCAGGTCGCAGCGGCGACAGCAAGCCACAGCAGCCGCCGCAGCAGCAGGTCCAGGCGGTCCCGGTACTGGTGCCAAAAAAAGCCGGAGGCCATGACGAAGGTCACAGCGGCAAAGCTGAGCCACAGCTGCCAGATGGCCTGTACCCTGATGTAATCGGCAGTCCAGAACAGGGTCAGGCTCATCCAGCTGATATAGGCGACGATGAGTCCTGACAGGCGGCTGTCGCGGAAAAAGCCCCACAGGTCCCGCCACAGGAACAGAACCACGGGCACTACCAGCAGGTAGTACAGTCGCCGGTGCCCCGCTGCCATGGGCAACAGAAAATAGCCGGCGATGAACAGGCCGTAGACGTACAACAGACCGCGCTCCAGCAGGAAGTTGTGAAACCGCCCGTTTCCCATAGAGATCAATGACTTGTGGCGAGAGGAAAGGCGGCAAAAATACCATACAATCTTGAGAAAGACCCCTGCTTGCTATAGTCTCCAGCGCTTTTAGACTGCCCGGTTTCCGGGGATATCCTATGCACGCAGTAATCAAGCGACTGACCAAGTGGCTGGTCCGTCTCACCTGCAAGTTCCTGCCTCAGGAACAGGCACACAGGCTGGAGCGTTGGCGTCGCGGGCGGGAGGAGTACTGGAAGTACCGGCACTGCGATTACATTTTTGCGTCCTATGGCAAGAGCGGTCGCACCTGGGTGCGGGTGATGATCTCCCGCTATTACCAACTGGCGTACAAGCTGCCGGACAATATCCTCATGGGTTTCGATAATTTCTCCCGTATGAACGGAGATATTCCCCGGATTTTCTTCACGCACGACAACTACTTGCGGCAGTTCACGGGCAATCTCGATTCCAAGCGCGACTTCTATCACAAGAAGACCGTTCTGCTGGTACGCAAGCCCCAGGATGTGGCGGTATCCCAGTTTTTCCAATGGAAGTACCGTATGCGGGCTGACAAAAAAGCCATGAATAACTACCCCGAGCACGAAGCGGATATTTCCGTGTACGACTTTGTCAAACATGAGGGACAGGGGCTTAACCACATTATTGATTTTATGAATGGCTGGGCGTCTGAACTGGACAAGATCGATCATTTGCTGGTGGTGCGCTACGAGGATTTGCGCGCCAACCCCGAGGCAGAGATGGCGAAAGTTGTTGCTTTCCTGGGCATGGAACCCGACGCCGACTTCCTGGCCGACATGGCGGAGTTCGCTTCCGTTGAAAACCTGCGTCAGAAAGAGCAGGACAATTACTTCTGGCGCAGCGGCAGCCGGGTCCAGGCCAAAAACGTTAACGATCCCAATACCTTCAAGGTGCGCAAGGCCAAGGTCGGGGGTTACCGCGACTATTTCGACGATCAACAGGTGGCCGAACTCGACGCCATGGTAGACGCGCGATTGCTGCCGACGTTTGGTTATACCAGCGCAGAGCAGTCCGGGCCTCGCCCCGGCGTGTCGGCAGATGCCGCGGAGGGGGGTGCCTGAGGGTGGACAAGCGGGTCTTTATACACACCAACGAGCGGCAGTGGCTGGGCGCGCTGGTGGCCGCCTATTCCTTCAAGCGAAATGCCAGCAACCCGGACGCGTTCGAGGTTGAGTTCATCCATACCCGCGATCACGATTTTCTGCATCGCAAGGAAGGAGAAACTTTTCTGCGCGGCGGCACCTCGCGGGTCTGGCGCATGGATGACTTGCAGTCGTTCACGCCGCTCAGGTTTCTGCCGCCTGCCCTGATGCAGTTCAGCGGGCGAGCTGTGGTCACTGACCCGGACGTATTCGCCGTCGGCGATATCAACGAGCTGCTGGATCGCGACATGCAGGGATGCGCGGTGATGGGGCGCCATCGCTCCGGCAAGGATGGGAAGAGTTACCAGGTGGCCACCAGCGTCATGTTGCTGGATTGTGCGAAACTCGGTCACTGGGACGCGGCGGCGGACTTTGAAGCCCTGTTCCGATTCGAAAAGGACTACAAGGAGTGGATGGTGCTGGGTTACGAGGCCCCGGAGACTATCGGCTTTCTCGAGGACTGCTGGAACGATTTCGACCATCTGGATGAAAACACGCGGCTGTTACACAACACCAAGCGACGCACGCAGCCCTGGAAAACCGGACTTCCGGTGGATTACACGCCCGCCGATAAATTCAAGAAGCGGCCACTGCTGGCATCCCTGAATCGACTCCGGGCGCGGGTTTTCGGTGAGTACGGCCTGCTGGGCCGATATCATGAACACCCGGACCCCAGGCAGCAATGGCTGTTCTTCGGCCTGCTCAAGGAGTGCCTGGACGCCGGTGTTGTTTCCGAGGCATTGCTGCGTGAGGAGATGGCCAGAAATCACATTCGTCACGACGCCCTGGAGATACTGCAGCGAACGCCGCCGCTGGCTGAGCCCAGTGCCCGGGCGGCTTGAGCGAGACCCATGAATTACCTGAATATTGAAAAGCTTCGCAGCCTCGGTCGGGAGGAGTTCCTCGCGATCAGACCGTATCCCCATTACAACCCGCAGGGCCTGCTCACCGAGCAGGGGTTCCAGGACCTGCTGCACAACATGCCGCCGCTGGAGAGTTTTGGCGAAATTTTCGGCAAGCAGCGTCGCGCGGGGCAGGCCCCCCACGATCGCTACTCTCTTGAATACACACCGGACACCGATGTGCCGAAGCCCTGGCGGGAGTTTATCGGCGAGCTTTGCAGCGACAGCTACCGGCGGGAGATCGAGCGCCTGCTGGGTGCCAGGCGCGCGGAGTTTCGCTTCCACTGGCACTACACACCCTCCGGCTGCGATGTGTCACCGCACTGCGACGCACGCCGGGAGCACGGGTCGCACCTGTTCTATTTCAACTCCGAAGACGACTGGTCGCCGGAGTGGGGCGGCTCCACCCTGGTGCTGGATGATGGCGGTAGGCTCGATTACAACTCTGCGCCACCACTGGATGCCTTTGACGACATCAGGGAAATGCAATCCATAGGAAATTACAGCGCCTTGATGCTGCGTACGGATCACGCCTGGCATGCCGTGAGGCCTATCGACTGCCCCGAGGATCGGCTGCGACGCGTGTTTATCGTTGTCGTCAACCCGGACTCCTTGTTCTGGAAACTGCGTGACCGTATCGTCGGCAAGTCCATCCAGCGATTCTGACGGACCACCTGCGCAGAATGAGGTGCACCTGTGGTTGTGTGACGTTGCCACGGCTGCTGGATTCGATGACAGGGTTCTCAGTGACGATGAGCGTCGTCGCTACGAAAAGCGTCCAGAGGGTCGCGTTGCCCGCGTCTGGCTGCGGCATGTGCTGTCCCGCTATTTGCAACAGCCGCCGGAGCGCTGGCAATTCGCGCGCGGTAAGTTCGGCAAGCCGGCGCTGGTGTCCGATCCTGGTTTGCAGTTCAATATCAGTCATTCCGGGGAGTGGCTGGCGCTGGCAATAGCCGGTGACGTGGAGGCGGGCGTCGATCTGCAGGCGCATGATCCCGGGCGCGATGTTGAGCGCGTGGCCCTGCGTTATTTCACTGACGATGAGAATGCACAACTGGCACGGCCGGGCTGCGACCGGCGACAGTACTTCTACCAGCTCTGGTCGTTAAAAGAGGCCTGGGCCAAAGCCCGGGGCGCCGCGCTGCCAACGGCACTGGGCGCGGCAGGCTTCACCGTGGCGGGTTCCCGCCTGCACTGTAGTGTGCGGGGAGGTGACCCGGACAGTCTCTGGTTGTTCACGGGTGAGCATTGCAGTCTCGCCCTCTGTGTGCTGGCACCCGTCTGTTCACTGCGCCTGAGGCAGGGGTCCGGCAGCGGCTTGCGGGCGCCGCCAGGGCTTGCCTTGACCGCGACCACGGCGGGCGCTCTGGTGCTGGATTGAGTGGCCGGCAGGCCAGTAAAAACGCCTTGAAAACCGCAGGGTCGCTATGTAGAATTCGCGCTCTCAATTTTGGAGGTCCCGACAGGGGCAACGACTGATGAAAACCTACAGCGCAAAAGCCGAGACAGTGCAGCACGACTGGTATGTTGTGGATGCGGCCGACAAGACGCTGGGACGGCTGGCCAGCGAGATCGCGCATCGTTTGCGCGGCAAGCACAAGCCGGAATATACGCCCCACGTGGACACAGGTGACTACATTGTTGTCATCAACGCCGAGAAGGTGAAAGTCACCGGCGCCAAGGCTGGCGACAAAATGTACTACCGGCACACGGGCTACCCGGGCGGTATAAAGAGCCTTTCCTTTGAGCAGCTCATCGATACGGCACCGGAGCGCGTCATCCAGAGCGCCGTCAAGGGCATGCTGCCGCGCAACCCGCTGGGGCGTGCCATGTTCAAGAAGCTCAAGGTGTATGCGGGCGGCGAGCATCCTCATACTGCACAGCAACCCCAGGCACTCAGCATCTAGTGCCGCGCCAGATTTTCTAACAGGTTTACACTATGGCAACTACTCAGTACTACGGCACCGGTCGTCGCAAGACCTCAACGGCGCGCGTATTTCTTAGCAACGGTGGTGGACAGATCACGGTGAACAACAAGCCACTGGATCAGTACTTCGGCCGTGAAGTGGCGCGCATGATCGTGCGGCAGCCGCTGCAGCTCACCGAAACCGAGGACAAGTTCGATATCAACGTCACGGTAGCCGGTGGTGGCAGCTTCGGCCAGGCCGGCGCTATCCGCCACGGCATCACCCGCGCCCTGATGGATTACGACGAATCCCTGCGCGGCACGCTGCGCAGCGCCGGTTTCGTGACCCGCGATGCCCGTGCTGTCGAACGCAAGAAAGTGGGTCTGCGCAAGGCGCGCAAGCGTCCCCAGTTCTCCAAGCGCTAGTCCTGCGGCGGCCGATCACGACGCCCGATACCTTGTACAGGTGTCGGGCGTTTTTGTATTCGGGGTACACCCGGGCGCCGGCATCCGGGATGGAGCTGCCGGCTGCGGCATCCACGCGCTGTTACCGGCCTGCTGCCGTCCCGTGGCGATGACAGAAATACTTGGTTTTTCTGACACTTAGATGCTTTTTCTTGTCACGAGAGAGTAAAGTCATTACCATTTGGCCCGGTTATTTTTCACCCCTCCCTTTTCTCGTGATTCATGGCTGCGAGACGCACTGAGGCCAGGTTTCGTGCGGCGTGGAGGGCGATATTGCATTGTGGGAGAGCTACATGAGCAGTGACACAGTGAACAGTGGACGCCGGCGTTTCCTGACGGCAGCAACCAGTGCCGTCGGCGTTGCCGGCGTGGTCGGCGTCGCCGTGCCGTTTGTCGGATCCTGGAATCCCAGCGCCAAGGCGCGTGCGGCGGGCGCCCCTGTCAAGGCGGACATTGCCAAGATCGAGCCGGGCCAGATGATCGTCGTGGAATGGCGCGGCAAACCGGTATACGTGCTGCGCCGCACCCAGGAGCAGCTGGATGCCCTGGAGAAGGTAGATTCCCTGCTTAAGGACCCTGACTCGGAAATCTCTGATCAACCCGGATATATTGAAGGCCGTGCACGGGCAATCAACCCCGAATACATGGTGTTCGTTGGTTTGTGCACGCATCTGGGTTGTGCTCCCAAGTATCGCCCGGAAGTGGGTGCCGCAGATCTCGGCGGCGATGATTGGCAGGGTGGCTTCTTCTGTCCCTGCCACGGTTCGAAATTTGATCTGGCAGGCCGCGTCTACAGTGGCGTGCCCGCGTCAACCAACCTCGTCATTCCCCCGTACATGTTTGAGGGCGAATCGACGCTGGTGATTGGCGAAGACAAGGAGGTAGCGTAATGGTTAACGCTCTGATTGGCTTGCGGGATTGGGTGGATGCACGTCTGCCCATCATGCGGGCCTGGAACACCCATATGGGCGAGTACTACGCCCCGAAGAATCTCAATTTCTGGTACTACTTCGGCGTATTTTCCTTTCTGGTGCTGGCCAACCAGCTGATCACTGGCATCTGGCTCACCATGAACTACACGGCCAGTGCAGAGGACGCATTTGCCTCTGTGGAATACATCATGCGGGACGTCGATTTTGGCTGGTTGCTACGCTACATGCACAGCACGGGCGCGTCGGCGTTTTTCATTGTTGTGTACCTGCACATGTTTCGCGCCCTTATCTATGGCTCCTACAAGAAGCCGCGTGAGCTGATCTGGGTATTCGGCATGTTGATTTTTGTGGTGCTGATGGCCGAGGCTTTTGTAGGCTACGTGTTGCCCTGGGGCCAGATGTCCTACTGGGGCGCGCAGGTGATCATATCCCTGTTTGGTGCGATCCCGGTCGTGGGTGAAGATATCGTGACCTGGATACGCGGCGACTACCTCATCTCCGGTATTACCCTGAACCGCTTCTTTGCCTTGCATGTCGTGGCCCTGCCTATCGTGCTGCTGGCCCTGGTGGTGTTGCACGTACTGGCGCTGCACGAGGTGGGCTCCAACAACCCTGATGGGGTTGATATCAAGAAGCACAAGGACGAAAACGGCAACCCGGTAGACGGTATACAGTTCCATCCCTACTACACGGTCCACGACCTGCAGGCGATCGGCGTATTTCTGTTTATTTTTTGCGCCATCATGTTCTTTATGCCCGAAATGGGTGGCTATTTCCTCGAGTACGCGAACTTCGAGCAGGCTGATTCCCTGAAGACGCCCGAGCACATTGCGCCGGTCTGGTACTTTACGCC
>JAZBPS010000252.1:0-2852 GCA_036353375.1 Halieaceae bacterium
CCGAAAGCGGGCCCAAGGAAAGCCAGCAGGTCTATCAGCTCCTGCACAGTCATCACATCGTTGTAGGGAGCCATCGGAGACTCGCCCTCTTCCCCAAGCTGTGCCCGGGACAGGGGTACAGACACGCGATGGCCCGGGTTGATAATGGCCGTGATCAGGCCTTGCCGTGTGCGCGGGGCCGACGCCGCCAGGCCCAGCGGCACATGGATATCCGTCGCCGTGGCATCGCGCAGGCGCACGTCCCCCACCGAATGGCAGTCGTTGCAGCGCAGGGCCACAAACGCTGCCCTGCCAGCCACCGGGTCCCCAGGCGGCAATACCAGCTCGCCGTCGCTGCGCTGCCAGCCGTCACAGCTGGCCAGGCACAGCGCCAACACGGCAATTGCCAAAATCAGCAAGGCCTGGCACCAACGGTGCAGGAAGTGGAAAAGCAAAGCCGGACGCGAGATCATTGCAGCAGCCTACGACCTAGCGACTATCAGCGCCTTGCGCCGCATCAATGCAACGGAAGTCACACACAGCCGCCGTGTTCCAGTAAGCTAGCAACTGCTATGGCAGGGTTATTGTTCCCATGACGCCCCACACACTCTTCACCACGCACGCCGCGGTCCTGCCCGACTGGATCGACTACAACGGGCATATGAATATGGGGTACTACCTCGTCGCTTTCGACCAGATTGCCACCGACGGTTTTTACGACCATCTGGGGATTGGCATCGCTCACAAGCAGGCGGCGGGGAAATCCACCTTCAGCCTGGCGGCGAACATTGATTTTGTCGCGGAGCTGCGTGAGGGTGCACCACTCCGCTTCACCACCCAATTGGTGGACTACGATCACAAGCGGCTGCACTTTTTTCACAGCCTGTATCATGCGGAGGAAGGCTTCCTGGCCGCGACCAACGAGAACCTGGGCATGTACATCGACATGCACACCCGGCGCAGCACAACCTTCGACGAGGCGCAAATGGCCCGGTTCCAGCAGGAGCTGGAGCGCGGCCAGGCACTCGGCAGCCCGGAGGCCCTGGGCAGGCGCCTGGGCATTCGCCGATAGCCCGGGCAGCAACGCAGAACAACCACATAAGATCGACAAAGGAGACGTACCATGGGTGACAGACTGGCAGGCAAGACCGCACTGGTAACAGGTGGCGGCAGCGGCCTGGGAGAAGCCACCGCGAAGCGGTTTGCAGAGGAAGGTGCGCGTGTACACCTGACAGATATCAACCTGGAGGGTGCCCAGCGTGTCGCGGCGGAAATCGGTGACGCCGCCACGGCGCACTACCAGGACGTCACCGACGAGGCCGGATGGGATGCCCTCATGGAAACTATCCTCGCCGAGGGGCCTCTGCACGTGGTCGTCAACAACGCCGGAATCGTCATCAGCGCCAGCGTGGAGGACGCCACCCTGGACGACTGGCGTCGCACCCAGGCCGTCAACCTGGACGCGGTATTCCTGGGCACACGGGCTGCGGTGAAGGCGATGAAGCACAGCGGCGGCGGCTCTATCATCAATATCAGCTCCATAGAGGGCCTGGTGGGCGAGCCCAAGGCCGCCGCCTACAACGCCAGCAAGGGCGGCGTGCGTATCTTTACCAAATCTGCTGCACTGCACTGCGGCGAAGAGGGCTACAACATCCGCGTAAATTCGGTACACCCCGGCTTCATCCTGACTCCCATGGTGGAACAGGGCCTCGCCGATGTGAATCCGGATGATCTTGAAGCGGTCACCGCCCACTTCATGAGCCGAATACCCCTGGGCCAGATGGGTGACCCGCGAGACATCGCCAATGGCTGCCTGTTCCTCGCCTCCGACGAATCCCGCTACATGACCGGCGCCGAGCTGGTAATCGACGGTGGTTTCACCGCGCACTGACGCCAAACCCGCCCTGGTGCTGTCCGGCGGTGGCGCCCGGGCGGCCTATCAGGTGGGGGTACTCAAGGCCCTGGCAGAAATCCTGCCGGAGGGCGCGGGCAATCCCTTTCCGATCATCTGCGGCACCAGCGCCGGCGCAATCAATGCCGTGCAATTGGCAGCCTACGAGGGCAGCTTCAGGGATGCCGTGGCTGAACTGGAAGCCATCTGGCGTTCGCTGGAGCCTGGCGATGTCTACCGCTACGGCTGGTGGGAATTGCTGCGAGGTGCACGGCAGGTGGTGGGCTCCCTGTTCAACCAGGGCGTGGGACTGGAGCGCCCCATTGCCCTGCTGGACAACTCGCCGCTGCGAGCACTGATACAGCGTCATATACGTTTCGAGAAGCTGGATCGCGCGATAGCGCGGGGCGATCTGGATGCAGTGAGCGTCACCGCCATGGGCTACAGCTCGGGGCAATCGGTGGCATTTTTCCAGGGCAAGACGTCACTCAAGGGCTGGCAACGCTACCGTCGCATCGGCCGTCCGGCCCTGCTCAATGTCGACCACCTGATGGCATCTTCCGCCATCCCGACGCTGTTCCCCACGACGAAGATCGAGTACGAGTACTTCGGTGACGGTGCCCTGCGCCAACTTTCCCCCATCAGTCCGGCCCTGCACCTGGGGGCGGACCGGGTCTTCATCATCGGGGTAAGCGGCAACCGCTCTCCACGTGCGGCGCTGCCAGTGCGCGCCCGGCACTCACCCTCCATCGCCCAGGTGGTGGGCCAGATGCTGACCAGCGCCTTTGTCGACAGTCTTGAGGGCGACATCGAGCATCTGGAGAAGATTAACCGGCTGGTGGCGCTGATCCCCCGCGCCGAGCGCGAGGCGGCAGGCCTGCCGCTGCGCAAGGTCTCCAACCTCGTGGTGTGGCCCTCGGAGGAACTGGACAAAATTGCCGGGCGCAAGGTGCGCGACCTGCCCGCCAGCCTCAGACTGTTC
>JAZBPS010000253.1:0-14239 GCA_036353375.1 Halieaceae bacterium
AGGCTGGAGCCGCGCGAGGCAGACCTGGGTGAGTTCAGTGTGCGGCGTGTGTTGCCGTCCACCCGGCGTCGCAGTGTCGGGCCTTTCGTCTTCTTCGATCACATGGGGCCGGCGTCGTTTCCGCCGGGCAAGGGTATTGCGGTAAGGCCACATCCGCATATCGGTCTGGCGACAATCACCTACCTGTTCGAAGGGGAGATCATGCACCGCGACAGCCTCGGTGTGGTGCAGCCCATCCGGCCCGGTGCCGTCAACCTGATGACCGCCGGACGCGGCATTGTGCACTCGGAGCGTGCCGGAGAGGATCTCGACCAGGATTCGCGCCTGCACGGCATCCAGTCCTGGATAGCCCTGCCTGAGGCGCTTGAGGAGTGCGAGCCCGCCTTTGACCATTTTCCCGCAGCGGACATTCCCGACGTGACGCTGCCCGGTGTCTCGGTCGCGGTCATCATGGGTGATGCCTACGGGGTGTCATCGCCCGTAAGGACCTATTCGCCCACGCTGTATCTGGACTGTCGCTTCTCGGCAGGCGCTGCCCTCACGCTGCCGCAGGGCTGGCAGGAGCTGGCACTGTATGTTGTGGACGGGGAGGTCGAAATGGCGGATGAAACCGTTTCGGCAGGCGTCATGCTTATCGTCGATGCCGCCAGCCCGCCTGCGCTGCAAGCTTGTTGTGATAGCCGGCTGATGGTGATCGGCGGCGATGACCTTGGCCCCCGCAAGCTGTTCTGGAATTTTGTCCACAGTTCTGCGGAACGAATCGAGCAGGCGAAAGCTGACTGGTCAGCGGGTCGCTTTGACGCCGTCCCTGGTGACGACGAATACATCCCCTTGCCGAATTGACTTTTACTACTGCAACAGAGGATACGACATGGAAAACCTGCATCCATTGCTGGCGTCGCGGCGAAGCCCCTACGCCTTCGACCCGGACAAGCCCGTTGGCGAGGACGACCTGAGTGCGCTGTTTGATGCCGCGCGCTGGGCGATGTCCTCGTACAACGCGCAACCCTGGCGCTATATCGTCGGCGTCAAGCAGCGTGACCCCGATACCTGGCAGCGTGTGTACGACGCCCTGGTAGAGGGCAACCAGCCCTGGGCCGCCAACGCGCCCGTGCTGGCGCTTGGCATAGTCCAGACGCACTTCGAGCGCAACGGTAAGCCCAACAAGGCCGCGTACCACGACCTCGGCGCCGCCTCCGCGCTTTTGACCCTGGAGGCCACCGCCCGTGGCCTGGTAGTGCATCAGATGATCGGGATCGAGCCCGAGAAGGCCGCAGCGGCGTTCGCTGTGCCGGAAGGCTTCGAGGTGTTTACCGGCCTGGCCATCGGCTACGCCGGCAGTCCGGATCATATCCCGGCAGCCTACGCGGAGCGGGACGCGGCACCGCGGGAGCGTAAACCACTGGCCGACATCATTATCGCCGGGAGCCTGTGATACCCTCAGGCAATCGGAGGCGTTGTCTTGACGGTTTTCTACGACACAGCGGCAGAGGCGGTCGCGCACATCCAGTCGGGTGAATATATCTGGTGCCACTCCATGGCTGCCACGCCCACCGTGTTGTTGAACGCGCTGGCGGATCACGCCATGGAGCACCGCGACCTGACCCTGATGCAGCTGCACCTGGAGCACGCAGAGGCGGTGTGCCGGCCGGAGCTGGACGGGCATCTTCGCAACCGTGTGTTCTTTGCCGGCGTTGAAACCCGCGAGCTGATTAACAAGGGTGCGGCCGACTATGTGCCGCTGTTCCTTTCCGAAGTACCGAAGTTGTTCCGGCGGGGCGAACAGCGGGTAGACACCGCGTTGATACAGGTCTCAGCCCCTGACCAGCACGGTAACTGCACCCTGGGCATATCTGTAGAGGCGACGCGCGCCGCCTGCGAGGTTGCTGACAAGGTGATTGCACACATCAATCCCAGCATGCCGCGTACCCACGGCGATGCCTTTATTCCCCTGGATGCGATCGATTATGCCTACTTTGAAGACCTGCCGCTGATCACTCTTCAGGCGCGGCCAGCGACACCGGTGATCAAGCAGATCGGTGCACATGTGGCCAGCCTGATTGAGGACGGGGACTGTCTGCAGATGGGAATAGGTGGCATTCCCGATGCCGCTCTTGCCAACCTGGGTGACCGCCGGCACCTGGGCGTGCACACGGAGATGTTTTCTGATGGTTTGCTGCCGCTGGTGGAAGGTGGTGCGATCGACAATTCACGCAAGAAGCGGCAGCGCGGCAAGAACGTGACGGGCTTTGTGATGGGTAGCCAGCACCTATATCGCTACGTCGATGACAATCCGGAGGTCGTGTTCCTGGATATCGAGTATGTCAACGACCCAAGAGTGATCGCGCTGAACAAGCAGGTTGTATCTATCAACAGCGCTATCCAGATTGACCTGAGCGGCCAGGTCTGCGCCGATTCCATGGGGCCGCGCGTCTATTCAGGTGTTGGCGGACAGCTCGATTTTGTTCTGGGCGCCGCATTTTCCGAAGGTGGCAAGTCGATCATCGCGATGCCCAGCACCGCGCGCGGTGGCAGTGTCTCCCGGCTGGTCACCATGCTGACCCAGGGTTCCGGGGTGGTGACGACCCGTGCGCATGTGGATTACATCATCACTGAATTCGGTATTGCCCGCTTGCGCGGGCGCTCTATCACGGAGCGCGCACGCGAGCTGGTCGGTATCGCACATCCGGACTTTCGCGAAATCCTTATGCGCGAAGCGCGCGAGGCGCTGGGGCTGCGCTTGTAGCCGCTAAAGCAGGCCGCTGCCCGCTGGCGCGATATCCACCCCGACTTTTCAAACCCTTGGCAACAGGAGTACAGCATGGCACAGGCGGACGACCTTCAGCGTTTCATGGACGGGGTTGCCCGGCGCAGCCCCGGTGAGACCGAGTTCCACCAGGCGGTGCAGGAAGTGGCCATGGACATCATTCCGTTCATTGCTGACAAACAGGAGTATCTCGACCTTCGCATACTGGAGCGGATGACTGAACCCGACCGCATCGTCAGCTTTCGCGTCGTCTGGGAGGACGACGAGGGCGGTATTCGCGTCAACCGCGGCTATCGGGTGCAGCAGAACAATGCTATCGGTCCCTACAAGGGCGGTATTCGCTTCCATCCCTCAGTGAACCAGAGCGTGCTCAAGTTTCTGGCCTTCGAGCAGGTCTTCAAGAATTCACTGACCGGGCTGCCGCTGGGTGGCGGCAAGGGCGGCTCCGATTTTGACCCCAAGGGCCGCTCCGACAGTGAGGTGATGCGTTTTTGCCAGGCCTTCATGACCGAACTGTATCGCCATGTCGGCCCGGATACCGATGTGCCCGCGGGAGACACCGGGGTAGGGGCAAGGGAGGTGGGTTATCTTTTCGGGCAATACAAGCGGCTCACCAATCGTTTCGAGGGTGTGCTTACCGGCAAGGCGCTGGAATTTGGTGGCAGCCACATTCGCAAGGAAGCTACAGGGTACGGCGTTGTTTACATGATGGAAGACATGTTGTGCCATTGTGGTGAGCAAATCGACGGGCGTCGCTGCCTGGTATCGGGCTCGGGCAATGTGGCCACCTTTTGCGCTGAAAAGCTCATCGACGCAGGTGGCAAGGTGTTGACGCTGTCGGACTCCGGCGGCTTCATACTGGCGAAAGAGGGCATAAGCTCAGAGCAACTGGAATGGATCAAGGTGCTCAAGAACCAGCGCAGGGGTCGTATTTCCGAGGCAGCCGAGGAGTTCGGCCTGGAGTACTTCGACGGCGAGGAGCCCTGGTCCGTAGAGGCAGATCTGGCGTTTCCCTGCGCCACACAAAATGAGATAGACGGCGATGAGGCGGCGACGCTGGTGAAGAATGGCATACGCGCCGTGGCGGAGGGGGCGAATATGCCGACAACGCCTGATGCGATCAAGGTCTTCGCTGAATCCGGAAGTGTGTTACACGCCCCTTCCAAGGCGGCGAACGCGGGCGGTGTTGCTGTGTCCGGGCTGGAAATGAGCCAGAACAGCCTGCGCCTGCGCTGGAACGAGTCCGAGGTGGATGAGCGTTTGCGCGGCGTTATGCGGACGATTCACGATCAGTGCGTGGAGTACGGCTGTGAAAAGGGCGGCCACGTGAACTACTTCAAGGGCGCCAATATAGCCGGCTTCACCAAGGTCGCCAGTGCCATGATGGCCTACGGTGTGATGTAGGTCGGCCGGGGTCGTGCTGGTGGTCAGGAAAGGCTTTTGAACAAAAGCAGCAGGCGCTTGGAGCGGCTCAATCGCTCCAACAGTGTACGGGGCGTCTCTTCCTCCACCAGAAAGGTGGAAAAGCCCGGCAGTAGTGATACGTCGACACCATCGAGCTGGATAAAACCCATTTGCCAGTCGGAGAACTCGCGCTTTTCAATAGGGTCCTCAAACAGGATCTCTACACGCAGGTGCCGGGGATCGGCCTCGATACGCTTGTACAGGGCAAGCACATCGGCCTTACGGCCTTCCATCACCTGCAGGAAAGAGTCTTCGCGGTGCAGCAATAGGCCGGTGATGCCGTGCCTGGCATTGTATTCCCGCGCGTCATTCAGCAACTCCAGTAATTCCGCGGTGGAAAACGGCTTCGCCTGGGTGCTTGCGTAACCCAGCGAGTAGAGTTGATCGTCATGGATCTCTGTGTTGTCTACAGAGGACTCACCGGGTACCGCATCTTTTCCCATTCGGCATGCGCCCCCTGGCGCGTGCTGGCATCAGTGGGGCATACCAACGCCTGACCACTTGAGCCCACAGTATAGACAAGTAAAGTTGACGCGCCAAGTGTCAAAAAAATTAGACACTTTTCCCGTCGTAGGTGGGATGGTGTCGCGCGCGGGTCTCCGCCACGCTCAGATGCGTAGGCTTACAGTGCAGGGGATAATGTCGCCCGGCTGTGCCCGGGAAGCCCGGACGAGGAGCGCCTGGTCAGGCACTGCAACCGAAGTTGCAGTGCCGATCGCGTGTCGACCTAGTAGGCGGGTTCCAGTCGGGTTTGTTCAGGCACCTCGTTGGGGATTGAGGGGATGGTCAGCAGCCCGAGAAAGGCCAGGCCGGCTCGAGCAGAGGCGCCCAGTCTGCGCAGGACCTTGCCATCTAGCTTCGCGTCGGCGAGATCGGCGTTGGCGCGCTGCAGTTTTCGCAGATTTTTGATCCAGCGAGGGTTGTCGATATCCAGCGTAAGCGGGAACACCTGACGGGAGATCTCGCTGGTCTTTTCAAAGACCGAGCGGGCATACCAGTCCGGGTCCACGCCCAGTGCCCTGTGAAACGCGGGCCGCTGATGGTCGCGCACAAACATCGTCGAATAGACAGCGGTAAGGAAGAACTTGATCCAGTAACGGTTGATGCCGCGAGTGAGCCCGGGGTCGGTCTTCATGATCAGCGCAAAGGCCTCGCCGTGTCCGAACTCATCGTTGCACCACTGCTCGAACCACTTGAAGATGGGGTGGAAGCGATACTCCGGGTTCTTTTGCAAATGCCGGAAGATCGTGATGTAGCGGGCGTAGCCGATCTTTTCCGAGAGGTACGTCGCATAGAAGATGAACTTGGGCTGGAAGTAGGTGTACTTTTTCTTCTCTGTCAGGAAGGCGAGGTTTACCGAGATGCCTGCCTCGCGCAGCGCGTCGTTGATAAATCCGGCGTGCCGGGCCTCGTCCCGGGCCATGAGCTGGAACAGGGTAGTGATGTCCTCGTTGCGGCCCCGGCGTTTCATTTCCTTGTAGAGCACGCACCCGGAAAACTCGGCGGTGCAGGAAGAGATGAGGAAGTCGGTAAACTCGGCGCGCAGCTGCGGGTCCATCGCGTCCCAGTCAATCTGCTCCCAGTCTTCATTTTTCTTGAAGTGACCCTTGTTCGGGTCTGATTGCATGCGCGCGATCAACTTGTCCCATTCAGCGCGAACCGGCGTGACATCGATCGCATCGAGAGCGTCGAAGTCGGTTGTATAAAAGCGGGGCGTCAGCAGGGTATTCTGCATGGCCACATCGGTGGCGGTCTCGCTGTCGATCACGGCCTGGCGGTAGTTGCCGGCATCGAGCGCCGCTTCGACGCTGCCGGCATCGGCCGAGTGGTCGACTTCAGGGGTCATAGGCTGGTTCATACACTTACATCCTCGGAAAAGGAAAATTCGCAGAGTTCCATGAACTCAAGATCACCGGTCAGGCGGGTCCACAACTGCTCAATACCGGAGGCGCGGGTAATCGTGGCCATGCGCTCCTCGCGGATCACCACGCCATAGGGCGCCATCACCGGTTTTCCATGCACCAGTACCTCATCGCCAGGATTCACGATGGCACCGTTGAGGAACTTCAGGTGTGCGTGAAGGCTGTCGAAGCAATGGCTGACCTCAATTTCGCAGGGCGCGGTTTCTTGCGTTCGGCTGAACAGGGGCATGGATGCGTCTCCCGTGGTGATCGCATGGCGCGCAGGCGGTGCCCGCATCGTCTTACACTAAAGTTAACACATCCCGGTGTAAATTCCAGTTGACATGTGTCAGTTCCCGGAGCGCCAAGCCTGTGCTCTCGACCGGTGCGCTTCACGTCCGGCGCGTCAGTCTGCTGACGAGATCAACGCTGTGCGCCAGCAGCGCCAGTAGCAAGGCGAGGGCAACTGCTTGCCACGGCTGGTCAGTGAGACCCAGGCGAACGGCCAGCATCAGGCAGGCTCCCGCGGCGATATTGGGCAGCAGTTCCCGGTACAGCACCGGGCTGCCTGTGCGGCGCAGCACCGCTGGCAATATCGCCAGTTCGATAAGGATGCCCAGCAGTATCAGGTCGATAATCCGGCCGGAGGCAAACAGTTCAGCCACAGCGGTTTCCCGTTACGCCTTGCGGTCAGCGCGCGACCGGATCGCGGTCGCCAACCTTGTTCAGACCCTGGCCAGGCCGAGCAGGTGCGCCATGTCCTTGAAAAAGATCTTGGCGTGGGCGGCGGGTCTGGCCCTGACCAGTTTTTTCTGGGTGTAGGCCTGCCAGGTCAGATACTGTACGTCCGGGTCCTTGCACATGCTGACAAAGCGCTCGCGTCGCTTGTCGCTGCTATACCAGAAGGTCTGCATAATGCCGAGAATCCAGAACACACGGCCGTGCAGTTTCATAAACTGGCGGCGCGCCTGCTTCAGCGCGCGGGCATCTCCGGTGGCCAGGCACTGGGCCGCCGCTTCGGCCGCCAGCTGGCCGCCTATCATTGCGTAATAGATGCCCTCGCCGGAGGCGGGCGCAACCACGCCTGCCGCGTCACCGGCCAGCACGATATTGCTGCCATCGTCCCAGCGCTTTAGTGGTTTCAGGGGAATGGGCGCGCCCTCGCGGCGAATCGTTTCAGCCTGGTCCAGCTTCACTTCCTTGCGCAGGGCGGCGACCGACGCCGGCGCCGAGAACTGCTTCTGCTCGCTACCCACGCCAACGCTGGTGGTGTCACCGTGGGGGAATACCCAGGCGTAGAAGTCCGGGGACAGGTTGCCCTGGTACCAGACATCTGCGCGACTCCGATCAAAATCGCTGCCTGCCTCACCCTCGGGTGAGCGCACAATTTCGTGATACGCCAGTACGCAGCGCTTGAGGTGGCCGCCGGGGACGTAGTCGTGAGCGATCCGGGAGTTTGCGCCGTCCGCACCAATCACCAGCTTGCCGGTTACGCAGGCCTCAACGCCTTTGTTTTCCTTGTCGGTAAAGTACACGTCGACCTTGCCGTCGCTGCGCTTTTCCAGACGCTTGAAGGTTCCTATGCGTTGCTGGGCGCCGGCCTCTACCGCACGCTGGCGCAGCCAGGGATCGAACTCTTCCCGGTCCACCATGCCGACGTAGGTGTCTCCCACGGGCATGTCTACTTTTGCGAGTGCTGGTGAAATCATGCGCGCTGAACTGATCTTGGCAACCAGCAGTTCCTCGGGGATGTCGAAATCCTCGATCAGGCGAGGAGGGATGGCGCCGCCGCAGGGCTTGATCCTGAAGGCGCGCTCAAGCATGCAGACGCTGTGGCCGCGACGGGCCAGCTCTGTTGCCGCTGTGGCGCCGGCCGGACCGCCGCCAACAATGATAGTGTCAAACTGCTGAGACTGATTCATGTCGATTACCTGTTATTGAGTACAGAGGCGACGGCAACATCGCCGAATGAGGGAGCGAGTTCACTGCGCTGGTTGCCAACGGCGCTGCCCAGCCAGGCGGCCCAGATGAACATGGCGGCCTCACAGGAAAACACGATGGCGTAGGCGGCAGCGGGCTCTGCTATCAGGCTGCGCGTGATGTCTATCGCCACGGTGCCAAGAAAGCCGCCGCCTGCAAACGCGATTGCCTGTGCTGCGCCCCACAGGCCCATGCGCAGACCTTCCCGGCGCGCCTTGCCGTCACTGGCCAGATTCATCATCGAGGCGATGGCGGCTACCGCGAAGGCGCCATTGGCGATGCCCAGCAGGAATACGTTGGCTGTCAGCGGCCACTCGGTGCCGATACCGCCGCCCAGGGCGATACCCAGCAGGGCCAGCGCGGACGCGATACAGCCGCCTACTGTCCAGCGCCGAAGATGCGTCACCGTGTTCATCTTCAGCAGGCTGCCAGACAGGGCGACCGCGAGCATACCCAGCAGAACACCGCTGTGCTGTATGCCTGCGAGCCCGGTGGATTCGCCCGGGGTCATACCAAAGACGGTGCCCGCAAAGGGCTCCAGGATCAGGTCCTGGGCGCTGTAGGCGAGCATGGAAACAAACACGAAGATGGTGAACTGCCGGGCCTGCGGCTCCTGCCAGATCTCCCGCATGGCAATGCGAAACGCTGGCATGCCGCCCGCTTTTTCCTGCCGCTCTGCCTCGGCATCGGCGGCTGTCTGTACATCTCTTGATCCGGCTTCAATGCCGTAAATGGCAACCACGGTAAGCAGGAAGGCAAACACGGATACGGCGCTGGTGACCATTACAAGCCGCGCAGGGGAGTAGGGGTCCAGGAACTGCCCGGCGGTGCCTGCGGTCACGGCAAAGCCGGCAATCATCATGATCCAGACCAGGGTTGCTGCTGCCGGGCGCCGTTGCTGGCTGACCCGCTTGGCCAGTAACACCAGCAGCGATGTGCCGGCAGCGCCGGCGCCAAAGCCGATCATCAGGAAGGCGAGAAACGCCATGGCGACGCCGCCGCCGACATGATTGCTCATCTGGGCCGTGCCCAGCGCGGCGAGAATGCCACCGGTGGCGAGTAGCGCCATGCCCCCGATAATAAAAGGTGTGCGGCGTCCGCCGACGTCCGAGCCGTAGCCGACGTGGGGGCGCGTCATCTGTACGAAGTGGTGCAGGGCTACCAGGAAGCCGGGCAGCATCGCCGGCAGCGCGAGTTCCACCACCATCACCCGGTTGAGGGTTGAGGTGGTCAGGACTATGACTCCCCCCAGTGCTGTTTGCACCAGGCCCAGTCTTACGATGGAGGGCCAGCTCAGTCCGTTGTTCGTCATGTTCCTACCTCCGCCAGCCCGTTTCGCACGGTGCTGGATTACATTCCTGCTGCGGCAAGGCCGCGTACACCCCAGGCGCTGGCCATCATGCCGGCGACATAGAGCATGATCCCGGTGCCGTTGTACCAGGGAGCGAGCGCTCTCGGGTCAGTGAGCATCTTGCGCATGGCGAGGACCTGCAGCGCCAGTGAGGCGGCGATGATGCCCGCGTAGGCCGGCAGCCCCCAGTCGTAGAGCAGGGCCATAACCACCACCTGCGGTGCGGCCATCACCAGGCAGGCCACTTTGGCTGCGCGTTCGGGGCCAAGCTGCACGGGCAGCGTGCGCACACCCATGGTGATATCGCCTTCAATGGCCTTGAAGTCATTCAGGGTCATGATGCCGTGTGCACCGAGGCTGTATAAAAGCGCCAGTACCAGAATGTGGTCAGGGGGCATGGCGCCGCCCAGCAATACGGCTGCGCCGGTTACCCACGCCAGGCCCTCGTAGGAGATGCCCACCGCGAGATTGCCCCACCAGCCATTCAGTTTCAGCCGCAGCGGCGGCGCACTGTAGGCCCAGGCGAAGATCAGGCCCAGTACCGTGGCCCAGAAAACGGTTACGCCGAGCAGGGCGCCCACGACGAGACAGAGGCTGCTCCAGGCGATGGCATAGTACAGGCCCCACTGGCCAGGCACGCGGCCGGAGGGAATCGGGCGGTCTGGCTCGTTGATGGCGTCCACATGCCGGTCAAACCAGTCGTTGACGATCTGGCTGGCGCCGCAGACGAGGGGGCCGGCGAGGAGAATGCCGACAAAAACAAGCCACAGGTTCTGGGAAAGGCTCACGCCGGAAGATACGGCGCCGCAGGCAAACGCCCACATCGGTGGAAACCAGGTCACCGGTTTCAACAGGGTCAGCATGGCCCGCGGGTCGGGGCGAGAGCCGGATGTAGTTACTGCGGCATCATGAGGCATGGCCGTCACTATAGGTGCGACGGCATAGACTGTCAATCAAACTGGACAGTCAAAAACGTTAAAAAAGATGGACAAGATCAAGATTGCGCAAGGTCGCCCGCGCTATTCCACGTCCTCGCCCGCTGCGCCGATGTTGTAGCGACGCAGCTTCGCGTAAAGCGACTGGCGACTGAGGCCCAGCAGTTCCGCGGCCGATGCGCGATTGTCGTGGGTCAGCTCCAGTGCCGCCTCGATGCACAGGGCTTCGATCACGTCGGTGGATTCCCTGACCAGGTCTTTCAGGGGCACGCGTCCGACCCGCTTGGTGATCTGTTCGATGGAGCGGGGCAGTTTGGCTGCGGTCGGATGCTCCACAGCCACCCGCCTGCCGACATCGCGGATAAAGAACGCCAGGCACTGGCCGCTGCTACTGGAGAGGCCGGCAGCGGAAATTTCCACGTCGGCAATCGAGCCCTGTTCCCCGTGCAGGGTGGTGCCAAACAGCTTGACGCTGTCGTTGCGTCGGAGGTTGGTCAGCAGCACGCTCAGGTCAACCCCGGACCTTCCCAGCCAGCGATCGGCGAGCTGGCCTGCCACCTGGTCCTCCGATACCACCTGCGCGAGCTCCAGGAACTTGCGGTTGGCGGTGATAATGCGACCGTCGGGGTCGGTAATAAGAATGGCATCCGGCGCGATGGGCAGGGATTCCTGCAGTATGGCTTCTGAGGGTGTGCCCGCGCCCTGGTTGTAGGCGCCGCCGGCGGTGTCACTGATGCGCAGCAGGAAGCGAGATTCATCCCCCTGCTTGAGGAAGCTGACGCCAATATCCAGTGTGCGTTCGCCGTCAAGGGTCGTGACATCGGTGGCTGTCGCCCGTCCTGATACCCGCGCTTCTTCCAGTGCTGACCTCACGTTGCGCTCCGCCTTGCGATCCAGCCCCAGGGGGAAGGGTTGGCCGGCGATGGTTTCCTGATCTGATGTCAGCAGTTGCGTAGCGCGCGCGTTGGCTTCGGTGATGCGCATGCTTTCCCCGTCCACGACCAGGATGGCGTCGCTCACCATATCAAACAGTCGGCGGTAGCGCGTCTCTATCTGCCGCAGCCGCCAGTAATCCAGTTCCAGCGCCTGCTGCGCGTTCATTAACTGCTGGCGCAGGTTGGCCTCGCTGCGCATGTCCTCGCCGATCAGTATCACATGCTCACTGTCGGCAGGTCGCAGGGCGCGATAGCGCACCAGCATTTCGGTGCCGTCGTTGAGTGCGTGGCTGACGTCTCCGATCGCAACCTGGCCAGGCTCCGCATGTGCCTCGCTCAACAGGGCTTCGGCGCGCACGCGGCTGTCCGGTGTGACAGATTCGCGCCAGTCGCGACCTATCCAGTCGCTGCTCAAGGCGGTCACGGCGTCCTGGGTATGAACGGTGAGGTCGCTGATGCTGCCATCGGCGGCCAGCAGCAGGCAAAAGTCTGCGATCTCGCGCAGGAGTTCACCGGACGCGGCGTGGTCCATCCCTGCGGGCATGTTCAAGTCCAGCCTCGCGGGTGCCAATACGGCGCCCTCGCTGGGTTCCGCGCCGGTGGGGTGTTCGATGTCTGGACAGTAGCTGACGTCATTGGGTCTCTGCTGCTGCATGGGGTCGCTCCTGCGAGTTAATCTCAATACCGAACCTATGTCAATTTAAATGGACTGCAACAAGTGTCAGGTTATGTTGACAACCCTGGGTGCAGGCGCTAAATTGACGCTGCAAGACATAACACACAGGCGCTGGCGAGGTTCAATGGCAACACCTGTAGAGAATATTGCTCCTTTATATACGCCCGAGCAGCGGCGCAGGCGGGACGAGTCTGCCTGGACCATCGTGCAGGGCATACTCGCTCCGCTGCAGTTTCTGGTGTTCATTGTCAGCCTCCTGCTGGTTCTCAACTTCCTGTCTACGGGAGAGGGGTTTGCCGCGGCCACAGTATCTGTGGTTATAAAAACCGCGGTTTTATACACCATTATGGTTACCGGGGCCATTTGGGAGAAAGTGGTATTCGACCAGTACCTGTTCGCCCCGGGGTTTTTCTGGGAAGACGTGGTCAGCATGCTGGTCATTGCCCTGCACACCGCCTATCTGGCGGCCTGGCTGTTTGATCTGGCCTCACCGCAAACCCAGATGATCATTGCGCTGGCAGCGTATGGCACCTACGTCGTCAACGCAGCCCAGTTTCTTCTGAAGCTTCGAAAAGCCCGCCTGCAACCGGTAGTCCCTGACGTGGCGCCAGACGATGCAGGCCTGGGAATGGTGAATACATGACAGACGCTCTACTGGCCCGCGACGTATCGGGACAAACACCCCAGGTGCACCAGGAGAGGGGCCAGCGAGCGGTTTTCTGCGGACTGACCTCGATTGTCTGGTTACACCGGAAGATTCAGGATGCATTTTTCCTGGTGGTGGGTTCCCGCACCTGCGCGCATCTGGTCCAGTCTGCTGCGGGCGTCATGATTTTTGCCGAGCCGCGATTTGCCACGGCGATCCTGCAGGACAAGGATCTGGCTGGCATGGCGGATTGCAACGAGGAACTGGACAGGGTGGTGGCCCAGGTCATAGAGCGCCGGCCTGAAATCAAGGCGATCTTTCTGGTGAGTTCCTGCCCGTCAGAGGTTATCAAACTGGACCTTGGCAACGCGGCCCAGCGCCTGCAGCGCCTGCATGAGGGGCGCGTTCGCTTTGTCGATTACTCGGGTAGTGGTATCGAGACAACCTTCACCCAGGGTGAAGACAGCTGCCTGCAAAGCCTGACGGGCTCGCTGCCGGCCTCAGACGGCAGTCGCCAATTGCTGGTGGCAGGTACTCTGGCGGATATCGTCGAGGACCAGTTTGCACGCACCTTCGAGCAGCTTGGCATCGGCCCGGTGCACTTTTTCCCGGGTCGCAGCGCCGACGTGCTGCCGCCGGTGGGACCCGGTACCCAGGTGCTGCTGGCGCAGCCCTGGCTTGGGGATACAGCGCGGGCGCTGACCAAGCGCGGTGCCACGGTCCTGCAAGCACCATTCCCGCTGGGCGCGGAAGGTACATTGGGCTGGCTGCGCGCCGCCGCCGACGCGTTCGAGATTCCCGCTGCACAATTTGCCGAGGTTACGCGCGCGCCCTACGAGCGGGCCCGCAAGGCACTGGCGGTGCATCGCGAGCGTCTTTCGGGGCAGCGCCTGACGCTGCTGCCGGACTCGCAGATCGAAATACCACTGGCCCGCTTCCTGCACGAGGAGTGCGGTATGCAGCTGGAAGAGGTGGGCACGCCGTTCCTGGAGCAGGCACTGATGGCACCGGAGCTGGCCCGACTACCCGTCGAGACGCGGGTTACCGAGGGTCAGGACCTGGAGCCGCAGCTGGCCCGGGTCCGGCAGGCGCGGCCGGACCTCACGGTGTGCGGCTTGGGTATCGCAAACCCGCTGGAGGCTGAGGGCCTGCGGACGAAATGGTCCATTGAACTGGTGTTTACCCCGGTGCAGGGGTTTGACCAGGCCGCCGACCTCGCGGGCCTCTTCACCCGACCGCTGGCGCGGGAACAGCGCCTGGGAGGCTTCCAATGGAGCTGAGTCTCTGGACCTATGAGGGCCCGCCCCACGTGGGTGCCATTCGGGTTGTCGCCTCCATGGAAGGTGTACACCTGCTGCTGCACTCGCCCCAGGGCGACACCTACGCCGACCTTCTGTTCACGATGATCGAGCGTCACAAGCGCCGTCCGCCGGTGACCTATACCACGTTTCAGGCCCGCGATCTCGGCGGCGACACGGCCAACCTGGTACTGCGCTCGGCCGCAGCAGCCGTTGAGCACCATCGTCCGCAAGTGCTGCTGGTGGGTGACTCCTGCACAGCGGAGTTATTGCAGGATCAGCCCGG
>JAZBPS010000473.1:0-1469 GCA_036353375.1 Halieaceae bacterium
ATTACCTTCTCAAGAGAAAGAAAGTGATGTGGACGATCGTGCTGAAGCTGCCAGGTCCAATTAGTTGACAGAGGGAGATCCAACAAGAGGCCTCGACTCGTACCTTGAAAAGCCGCGGACGGCTTTCCAAGTCCGGTCAGGCACGACGTTGAGCCTGTCGAAAACCCCAGAACGGTGAATTCCTGTCCCAAACGAAGCGTCCATAACAGCCATCACTCCTGGTGACTTCCTGAAAGCGAAAGGAAAACTATAATGAGTACACTAAGCCTAAGATGGCCCGACTCTCTCCATGAGACAGCTCGGATGCTGGCAAAAGAAGAGCATGTTTCTGTCAATCAGCTGATCTCAACGGCTGTCGCCGAGAAAATATCTGCACTCATGACAGAAACGTGCCTGACGAAACGTGCAGCAAAGGGCTCACGCCAAGAGTTTGAAGACATCATGTCCAGAGTTCCTGATGTCCCGCCCGATGCTCGAGACACAATGTGAGCAGAACAGGCCAAATGCAGCGTACGGCTAACCGCCGCCGCTGATTAGCACGTTCGCGCGAGAGAGATAAAAGCACGATTGCAATCGGCACATCATTCTGCTAGCACTACAAGCATGAAACTGGATCGCACACAACTGGTGATAGGGGATCTCCACGGGCGCGCAGAGACCTCTGATCGAGCATACTGGGTGACACAAACCCCGCTGGAGCGACTTCGGGCTTTGCAAATCAACAGACAGGTGGCTTATGGACGAACAAGTGCTTCCCGAAGACTTCAAAGAGTTCTTGAGGTTTCTGACCGAGGCTGAGGTCGAGTATTTACTCATCGGCGGTTACGCCGTAAGTTACCACGGCTATCCCCGCACAACCGCTGACATGGATGTATGGGTAGCCATATCCCCTGACAACGCCCAAAAACTGGTTGACGTATTCAGCCGATTTGGCATGCACGACCCGAGCATCACTCCTTCTCTTTTTCAAGAGCGTGGTAAGATCATACGCATGGGCGTACCGCCCATGCGCATCGAAGTGCTCACTGAAATTGATGGTGTCGCTTTCGCAGAATGTTATCGTGCACGTGTCACCGCAGTGATCGATGGTCAGACGGTTCATTTGATTTCTCGTGAGCATCTGCGTATTAACAAACGTGCCTCCGGAAGACACAAGGATTTAGACGATCTCGAGAACCTGCCAGAGAGTTGATCTCTTAACACCATCCTGCTCCTTATTTCCAATAGTCGAATACGACCATTTGAAAAAGGCGAGGCACAACGTTATCGGCCCATATATACAGCCATACTTCTGTATTGCTTTATGTCTGCAAGTCGGATAGCCTAATCTCATGGATAGAGCACGATTTGAGTGGGATCCCAAGAAGGATCAAGAGAACCAGTCAAAGCATGGCGTTCCGTTCGAGGCGGCACAGTATGCCTTTGCAGATCCTCAGCGTGTCATCGCCGAGGATCTTGAGCACAGCCAG
>JAZBPS010000254.1:0-7716 GCA_036353375.1 Halieaceae bacterium
GCCGTCAGCCCACCGGTGGGGCAGAACGCCACCTGGGGGAAAGGACCGGCCAGCGCTTTCAGCATGTCAATGCCACCCGCCGCGCCTGCGGGAAAAAACTTGAAGACGTCAAGTCCGTGCTCCAAGCCGAGCATAATGTCAGACGCGGAGGCAATGCCCGGCAACAGGGCGGCCCCGCTGTCCGCGGCAGCCTGCAACAGCCCGGGTGTGAGTCCCGGGCTGACACAGAACTGCGCGCCGGCGGCCAGGGCCACCTGCAAGTCCTGTGGCCCGCACACCGTGCCCGCCGCCACGGTGATCCCGGGCACCGTATCGCGCACCGCCCGAATGGACGCTGCAGCGCAGTCGGTGCGCAGGGTAATCTCGATGGCACCCATACCCGCCTCTGCCAGGGTCTGGGCCAGACGGACTGTGCCGTGGACGGTATAGGCCGTGACCACCGGCAGCACCCGGTAGTCGGCAAGTGAGTCTCGGAAATTCATTGCGGTATCGATAACACCCCTCGCATACACCTTAGACCATATAGAACGTATCGACGAGGGGATTACCGAAAAAGCCTGCCCGCTCCGGTCGAGCGTTCGATGGTTTTCTTCAACCTTGCGCGCACCGCCGACCGACAATCGCCAGCGACGTGCAGGCGGCCCCGGACGGAGGAGGCATAGGCGCCTACTGCCAATCGCGTTAAGCTGCCGGGGTATTCAACAGTGAGCAGTTAGCGTGCCTGTAGAGCCGGCGACAAGCGCCCGCAACAAAGTGCTGGTATTCGGCGCCAGTGGCTACATCGGGTCGAACCTGGTGCCCTACCTGGTGGATCGCGGCTACGACGTGCGCGCCGTGGCGCGCAACCAGCGGGTGATCGAGGGTCGCGGCTGGCGCAGGGTGGAGTGCAGGTCTGCGGATGCGCTGGATCCCGCCAGCCTGCCGGCGGTGCTGGCGGATGTGGAGGTCGCCTACTATCTGGTGCATTCGATGGCGGCCGGGGCTGAGTTCGGTCGACTGGACCTGGACGCCGCGACAAATTTCCGGGACGCGGCCGCTGCTGCCGGGGTGCGCCGGATTGTCTACCTGGGCGGGCTGATCCCTGAAAACCCCGAGTCCGAGCACCTGCAGTCGCGACTGGAGACCGGCGACGTACTGCGCGCCGGCCCGGTACCCGTCACCGAGATCCGCGCCGGGATGATTGTGGGCCCGGGTTCAGCCGCCTTCGAAGTCATGCGGGATCTGGTGAACTACCTGCCGGTGATGGTAACGCCCCGCTGGGTGGAGTCGCGCTCGCCGCCGATCGCGCTGGCGGACCTGCTGTACTACTTGCTGGAGGTTGCCTTTATTGACGAGGCAGCAGGTCGCACCCTTGATGCAGCAGGGCCGGACACGCTGACCTATCGGGAAGTGATGAACATGCTGGCGCGCATACTCGGCAAGCGGCGCCTCATCATCAAGGTGCCATTGCTCACGCCGCGGCTTTCTTCCTACTGGCTGCGGTTGGTGACGGCGGTGCCGGTGAACGTGGCCCGTGCCCTGATCGATGGGCTGCGCCACGACGTGCTGGCTGATGACCGACCGCTCAGGGCGCTGGCCCCTCGCGAACTCATACCTTTGGAGCAAGCCATCCGCGACGCCCTGCGGGCGGAACGGGAACAGGATCTGCCCGCACACTGGGTGGAGGGCTCGATTCGCTGCCGCAACTTTGAGCCGCGCTATGCATACTACGCCAAACGCGCCTCGGGTTATTGCCTGACATCCGCAAGCCCGGACGCAGTGTGGGCGGCGCTTTGCGAGTTCGGCCGCGAGAACGACTTCTTTGCCCTCAACGGCCTGTGGTGGCTGCGCCGCGCCGGTGACTGGCTGCTGGGCGGGCCCAGCTTCCGACGCAGGCGCCGGGACCCGGTGCACCTGCGCTACGGCGATGTGATTGATAGCTGGCGGGTGATTGGCCTGGATCCCGCGCACAAACTCACCCTGCTGATGGAAATGCGCGCACCCGGCGCTGGCGTACTGGAATTTGAAATCACGCCGGAGGCCAGCGGTCACCGCCTGACCGCCACCGCGTACTTTCACCCGGCCGGTGTCTGGGGCCTGCTGTACTGGTTCCCGCTGATACCGGCCCATCTGGTGATCTTCCGGAGAATGACACGCACCGTGTGCCAGCGGGCCGAGACGCGGCAAATAACTGAGTAACGTGAAGGGTCTTTTACTTGACTAAAATACTCGGGAATTGCATACTCGGTGCCTGTGTTTCCTCTCCCAACCGAGCCCGGACACCCTATGAGACTGACAACCAAAGGCCGTTACGCGGTAACGTCCATCCTTGATCTCGCCCTTAACGAGGACAAGGGTCCAACGCCGCTCGCCGGCATATCCGAGCGGCAGGATATCTCCCTGTCTTACCTTGAGCAGCTGTTTGCCCAGCTGCGTCGTCGCGGGCTGGTCAAGAGCGTGCGCGGGCCGGGGGGCGGTTACAACCTGGGCAAATCACCCGCGGAAATCAGCGTCGCCGAAGTCATTGAGGCCGTGAATGAGACCACCGATGCCACCCGCTGCAAGGGTGCAGGGGATTGCCAAAAGGGCGAAACCTGCCTGACCCACCACCTGTGGATGGATCTTAGCGACCAGATTCGCGCCTTTCTCAGCGACATCACCCTGGCGGACCTCGTCATGCGCCAGGACATTCGCACCATTTCCAGCCAACAGCAGACGCGTAGTCGCGAAGCGCTGGATATACCGGAGATCCCGGTCAGCAACGTCTGACAGGACCAGCTGATAACGTGCGAATACTGTACAAGCACTGTCCGGACGGAACAGAAACCAGCCAAACGGCATAGCCGTATAGGTAGACCATGAGTCAAGAACAGATCGACAAGGCCATTGGCCGCGAATACGCCGCAGGCTTCACCACCATGATCGAGTCGGAGACCTTTCCGCCCGGTCTGAATGAAGACGTGATACGTGCGCTGTCCGTGAAAAAGAACGAACCCGAGTGGATGCTGGAATGGCGCCTGGAGGCGTTCCGCGTCTGGCAGGAAATGAGCGACCCGACCTGGGCCCACGTGGACTACCCGATCGTCGACTACCAGGCGATCAGCTATTACTCCTCGCCGAAAAGCATGGAGGAGAAGCGACCCAAGAGCCTGGACGAAGTGGACCCGCAACTGCTCGAAACCTACGAGAAGCTGGGCATACCCCTGCACGAGCAGGCTGCCCTCGCCGGCGTTGCCGTGGACGTGGTATTCGACTCCGTGTCGGTCACCACCACCTTCCGGGAAAAGCTGGCGGAAGCCGGTGTCCTGTTCTGCTCCATCTCTGAAGCCATCCGTGAGTATCCGGACCTGGTGCGCAAGTACCTGGGCACGGTCGTGCCACGTAAGGACAACTACTTTGCTGCACTGAACAGCGCCGTGTTCTCTGACGGCTCCTTCGTGTACATCCCCAAGGGGGTACGTTGCCCCATGGAGCTGTCCACCTACTTCCGCATCAACGAGGCCAACACGGGTCAGTTCGAGCGCACGCTGATTGTCGCCGACGAGGGCAGTCACGTGAGCTATCTGGAGGGCTGCACCGCCCCGATGCGCGACGAGAACCAGTTGCACGCCGCGGTGGTGGAACTGGTCGCGCTGGACAACGCCGAGATCAAGTATTCCACCGTGCAGAACTGGTACCCCGGCGATGCAAATGGCAAAGGCGGCATCTATAACTTTGTCACCAAGCGCGGCCTTGCCCACACCAACGCGAAAATCTCCTGGACCCAGGTGGAAACCGGCTCTGCGGTCACCTGGAAATACCCCAGCTGCATACTGCGGGGCGACAACAGCGTGGGCGAGTTCTACTCGGTGGCGCTCACCAACAACCACCAGCAGGCCGATACGGGTACCAAGATGATTCATCTCGGCAAAAACACCCGCTCGACCATCATTTCCAAGGGTATCTCGGCGGGCAAGTCCAGCAACGCCTACCGCGGGCTGGTGCGCATGGGTCCCCGGGCCGAGGGCGCGCGCAACTACACCCAGTGCGACTCCCTGCTGATCGGCGATAGCTGTGGCGCACACACCTTCCCCTACATTGAGAGCAAGAACCCCAGTGCCGTCATCGAGCACGAGGCCACCACCTCCAAGGTCAGCGAGGACCAGCTTTACCTGTGCCTGCAGCGCGGCCTGGACGAGGAAAAAGCCGTATCCATGATCGTGAACGGCTTCTGCAAGGAAGTATTCAAGGAGCTCCCCATGGAGTTTGCGGTGGAAGCCGGCAAGCTGCTGGAAGTGAGCCTCGAAGGCGCCGTCGGCTGACGCCTCGCCTATTTACCAACAGGAACACAGACATGTTGAAGATCGAAAACCTGCACGCCCAGGTGGATGGCAAGGACATCCTCAAGGGTTTGGACCTGGACGTAAAAGCCGGGGAAGTGCACGCCATTATGGGCCCCAACGGCTCGGGCAAGAGCACCCTCGGCCACGTGCTGGCCGGGCGCGAGGGATATACCGTGACCGCGGGCAGCGCGACCTTTGAAGGCCGCGACCTGCTGGATATGGACACGGAAGAACGCGCCCACGCCGGCCTGTTCCTCGCCTTCCAGTATCCGGTGGAAATTCCCGGCGTCAGCAACATGGAGTTCATGAAAGCGGCCGTCGATGCCCGGCGGGAAAGTCTGGGACAGGACCCCATCGACACGGTCAGCTTTATGAAAAAAGCGCGCGAAGCCAGCACCGCGGTAGACCTGGACCCCGCCTTTCTGAAGCGCGGCGTGAACGAGGGCTTTTCCGGCGGTGAGAAAAAGCGCAATGAACTGATGCAGATGATGCTGCTGGAGCCGAAGCTGTGCATCATGGATGAAACAGACTCCGGACTGGATATCGACGCCCTGCAGGTTGTCTCCCGTGGCGTCAACGCCATGCGCAGCGACGACCGCGCTTTTATCCTGGTCACCCACTACCAGCGCCTGCTGGAATTCATCGAACCGGATTACGTGCACGTGCTGTCGGCGGGCCGCATCGTGCGGTCCGGGGACAAGTCGCTGGCACTGGAGCTGGAGGCCAAGGGCTACGGCTGGCTGGAAGACGAGGTCGCCTGATGTCGGAATTCACGCAGCAATTGCTGGTCGAGAGCGACGGCCCGGCCTGGCTGGCGCCGCTGCGGGAGCGCGGGCGCGCCCGCTGGACCGGGACTGACCGCCCCACCCGCAAGACCGAAGACTGGAAATACACCAGCCTGCAGCCACTGGATCGCAGCTTTGCACCGGCGCCGGCGGATACCAGCTTCGACACCGCACAGCTTCCCGACCTGGGCGGACCGCGCCTGTTGTTCATCGACGGCCGCCTGCAGGGTGACACACGAACCCTAGACCTGCCCGAGGGGGTCAAGCTGGTGCGCTTCGCCGAAGCGGATGCAGCCCAGGCAGACACTATCAAGGCACATCTGGGCAGCGCCATCGTCAGTGACCGGCACGTGTTTGCCAGCCTCAACGATGCAACGCTGAACGACGGCCTGTTCCTGCACCTGTCGGCCAATGCCGTCATGCGCGAGCCCCTGCACATTGTCTATGCCAGTTCGGGTGCAGAGCCCGCGTTTACGGTGAACCAGCGCCTGCTGGTGGTGCTGGACGCCAACGCCCAGGGACAGCTGGTCGAGCACTACACCGGCCAGGCCGTTGCCGCATTTACCAATGGCATCACCGAATTGCTGCTGGGCCCGGGCGCGAAGCTCAGCCACCAGCGCCTGCACTGTGAAGAAGCCGGCGCCATGCACATCGGCGGGCTGCATGCACGGCTGGACCGGGACAGCCACCTCGACAGTTTTCATCTCGCGCTGGGCAGTGACCTGAAGCGCATTGACCTGGTGGTGCACCACGCCGGCAGTGGCGCCCATTGCGATCTCAACGGCATCTACCTGCTGCGCGGCAAGGAACACGTGGACTACCACAGCACCATTGAGCACGCCGTGCCCCACTGCACTACGGACGAGGTGTTCCGGGGCGTGGTGGGCGACGAGGCCAGCGCCGTGTTCAACGGCAGGATTCACATCCACCCGGATGCACAGAAGACGCGCGCCGAACTCAGCAACAAGAACCTGCTGACCAGCAACAACGCCGAGATAAATACCAAGCCGGAGCTGGAAATCTACGCGGATGATGTGCAGTGCGCCCACGGCGCCACCGTGGCCCAGCTGGATGAGGGGATGCTGCACTATCTGCGGACCCGGGGTGTGCATCGCGACGAGGCCGAAGTCATGCTGAGCTACGGCTTTATCAACGAACTCGTGGAAAATCTGGACAATGAGGCGCTGCGCAACTTTCTGCATCCGTTGCTGGCAAAGCGTCTGTCCCGCGACCCCGAGCTGATCAGGCACCTGACATGACCGCCGTGAACGACGCAGTAAAGCTGTTTGACGCCGCGCGCGTCCGCGAGGACTTCCCTATCCTGAAGCAGGAGGTCAACGGACACCCGCTGGTATATCTGGACAATGCCGCCACCACGCAAAAGCCGGATGCGGTGATTGACGCCATCACGCACTACTACCGCTGTGACAACGCCAACGTCCACCGCGGCGCACACGCCCTCAGCGATCGCGCCACGCGCAGCTTTGAGCAGGCGCGGGACAAGGTCGCCGCGTTCTTGAACAGCCCGCGCCCGCAGCAGGTTATCTGGGTGCGCGGCGTGACCGAGGCCGTAAACCTGGTCGCCAACAGCTGGGGTCGCAACAATCTGGGGCCGGGTGACCGGGTGTTATTACCCTACCTGGAACACCACAGCGACATCGTTCCCTGGCAGATGATCGCCGCCGTTACCGGGGCGGTGGTGGAGCCGGTGCCAATACACGACAGCGGCGAGATTGACCTGGACGCGCTGGATGAGATGCTGGATGAGCGCGTCAAGATGGTCGCGTTGAACCACGTTTCCAATGCCCTCGGTACGGTCAACCCGGTGAAGGAAATCACGCAGAAGGCTCACGCGGTGGGTGCGAAGGTGCTGGTCGACGGTGCCCAGGCCGTGGCGCACTGGCCCGTTGACGTGCAGGACCTCGGCTGCGATTTCTACGCTTTCTCCGGCCACAAGCTGTTTGGCCCCACCGGCATCGGCGTACTCTGGGGACGCGAGGAACTGCTGGACGCCATGCCGCCCTTCCTGGGCGGCGGCGAGATGATCGAGACGGTGTCCTTCGCCGGCACCACCTACAACACGCTGCCCTTTAAATTTGAGGCAGGCACCCCCAACATTGCGGGTGTCATCGGTCTGGCGGCCGCTGTGGATTACGTATCCGGCCTGGACCGGGAAGGCGCCGCCGCCCACGAGGCCATGCTGCTGGCTTACACCCTGGAGCAAGCGGCCGGTATCGAGGGCCTGACGCGGGTGGGTTCGCCGCGGGAAGCCGCGGGTATCTTCAGCTTCCTGCTGGCAGGCTGCCATCCCTCGGACCTGGGCATGCTGCTGGACCAGCAAGGCATTGCCGTGCGCACCGGCCATCACTGCGCCCAGCCCCTGATGGAGCGCTACGGTGTGCCCGGAACAGCGCGGGCCAGCTATACCATTTACAATACCCGGGACGATGTGGACGCATTGTTTGAAGGTATTCGCAAGGCACAAGCACTTTTCTCCTGAGGGGTCCCCGGGGGGAGAGCAGCATGGCAAAGGAGAAGTACTATGAGTGTTGAAACGTTTGACGCTCGCACCGACGTGTTGAGCGTAACGCCCGAAGCGGCGAAACACCTGCAGCAAACGGCCGCGTCCA
>JAZBPS010000255.1:0-2960 GCA_036353375.1 Halieaceae bacterium
CCAATGGCAACGCCGACGGTGTCTTCGTACACCTGCACGTCGGCGCGCTTGCCCCGCACCCGCAGCACTTCCGCTTTAAGTTTCTCCTGCCCGCCAGAGGATCGCGGACAAATGAAAACCACCTCGTTCTTGACCAGTGGCTGCCTGCTCTCCGCGGCAGATTCCACGGTGATGACGTCATCGCTGACTGCCACCACGCGGGCCGTGCTCGTATCCGTCTCAGCCAGGTCCTGACTCATGCAATCTTCCTCAGTTCGGCCAGTGGGGCCTCCAGTGCAGAGGCAACCAGTTCGTCGAAACGCAGCTTCGCATTGTCGCTGTCATAGCTACACCAACGCTCCACGAGATCCCAGCGCATCAGGTACAGCCAGACCGCTGCCACACCGAAAGGCTCTACGGGTTCCCGGGTGCTGTAGTAATCCCAGGCAGCGGATAGCAGCACGCGCTCCAATTCGAAGGTTTCGCGCTCTTCCAGCAAGCTCTTGGCCTCAGGTAACCACGGAAAGGTATGCGCCAGCCGGAACGTGGGGTGACTCCAGTTGCGCTCCAGGTGCAACGTGTAGCGCCCGTAGCCCCAATCCCCGACAGGGGGCGCATCCTCCCCACGCTTGCGACGTCGCAGCGCCGCAATCACCGTGCGCATATCCATGCGCCACTGCAACCATTCACTGAGGTCCTCCTGCTGGACCCGGGCGATCAACCGCCGTGCACGGTAGGCAATCTGCTCGTCGCTCCTGTCTCCGGAGATACTGCCCCAGTAAAAGGTCTGCGCCAGTTCACGAACCAGCTGACGATCCTCATAGTCGAGCATGTTCAGCCGCTTGGTCAGCTGCACGTTGCTGATAGGCGGCCGGCGGTGCACAAAGGGGTTCGCCAGGAAAGGTAGCGAGCAGATCAGCTCAATGTACTCCCGGCCCATCAGCCCACCACGCCCTCGAGAATGGCCCGAAAGCGGGGCTGGAGATGCCCCAGCAGCAGGTCCACCAGCGCCTGGTCCGTCAGGTCCACGTTAATCTCTCCGTCCCGGAAGCTCACGCTCACGCCGGCGCGGCCGCGACCGTCCGTGCCGATTTCAACGCCCTGGCTGAAAAGCTCACGGGCGACCTCTGACACCATTTCAATCAGCGGACCGCCCTGCAGCTGCGAGGGATCACTGCGTAGTTCCTCCAGGCCAATCGCGCGCTCCGGCAGCACGATACGCGCCGGCTCGTCGGGCAACTTCGAGCGGGCCGCCGCGCTGACCAGCAGCTGTTTCAGCGTCTGAGGGTCTTTGAGCTCCTGCACAACCAGCTTACTCAGCTGTCGCGCAAACTGCCGCGACAGTTCATCGCGAAGCTTCATCCGGATATCGCGGTAGGCCATCTCCAGCGCATCGGCGCCCGATTTGCGGATGAATGCGGCATCCTTTTCCGCCTTGCTGCGGATTTCTGCCGCCTCGGCCTCCG
Source organism: Halieaceae bacterium (assembly GCA_036353375.1). Classification (GTDB taxonomy): domain Bacteria; phylum Pseudomonadota; class Gammaproteobacteria; order Pseudomonadales; family Halieaceae; genus JANQIO01. The sequence goes on from JAZBPS010000255.1 coordinate 1,446, forward strand.
CTTGCTCCAGAATCCAGGCCGCGCGGTTCTCGGCGTCCTCAACCAGGCGTGAGCTCTCCTCCTTGCCCGCGTTGACGCCCTTTTCCCGAAGCTCATCGATCAGCTCCTGAATGCCTCTTGACGTGAGATTGCCCTGCGGTGCGTCGCTCATCATTCAGTCTCCTCAGCCCGGCAGGTTACCGGCCAGCACCAGCGCGAACACGAAAGCAAACACGGCAAACCCTTCAACAATCGCCGCGGGCGCCACACTGAGGCCAAATATTTCCGGCTTGTTCTTGGATGCGTTGATCGCCGCCACCACGGCGCGTCCCTGGTAGATCGCCGCGTACATCAGCGCCAGCCCTGTCAGCAGGCCGATACCAAACAGTCCACCCGCCGTTTCAGTGGTGACTTCGCGGTTCAAGGTGAACATGATGACGATGCCATAGATCACCTGGCTGGATGGCAGTGCCGACACGCCGATGAATTTGCCGTAGCCACTCTCTACGTCAAGCATGGCACCCGCTGCCGCCTGTCCACCCAGGGAGCAGCCTATGGCACTGCCGATCGCCCCCAGCGCCGTGGGGGCAAAAATGCCGACCCAGCCCAGCGCGATTACGAACCCTTCCATTTAGAGCCTCCTCTTTTGGCGAATGCTGTGAAGGGGTAGCCCTCTTCTCGAATACCCCAGTTGTAGAACTCCATCAGGTTCAGGCGCAGCCCGTGGATGACGCCACTCATCAACGTGAGCACGACATTGAGGGTGTGCCCCAGCAAAATGATCAACAGGAAGAACAGGAATCCCGCGTGCTCGGAACCGTCCCGCGCGGCGACCGCGAGATCGTTGAAGGTAGCCGCCAGGGAGGACCCCGCCAGTCCCAGGGCGAATAGCCGCATATAGCTCAACACATCACCGAAGGCCTTGGTAAGACCCGTCAGTGCGCCGAAGCCGGCCCCGAGGTTGAGCGCGATATTCGCGGCGGAATCAAATGGGCGTCTACCGGAAAACACGATCAGCGCCAGCAGCCAGGCCAACAGGCCATAGCCGTAGACGCTGGTCGCAATATCAAAGTCTTCGTGTGTGACATAGTCAAGCCACAGGCCGAAGGCGCTGATGACACCGATCAGCCACCCCAGCGCCACCATGCCGATACGCGTGCCGCGGTTCCTCCAGAACACCGCGCCGTGGGCGATCGCCAGATGCAACACACCTACCGCGATGGACAGGCGCATCATGGTGTCGAAGTCATTGAGATCCAGCACCGCCATCGCATTTAGCACCGTACCGGCTGGTGCAGACATACCGAAATAACTGCCCACCAGTATGCCGTAGACAATGCTGCAACCGGTGATGGATGCCCACAGATTGCGCAGTCGGATCGCGGTACTTCCCGGCTCCGACATACGCCGCCAGCTCACCAACAGGGCCATCCCCATCAGCAGGCCGTATCCGGCATCCGCAGTAATCATGGCAAAGAAAATAGAGAAGGAAATAAAAATGAGCCGCGAGGGATCCCAATCATTGTAACCGGGCAG
>JAZBPS010000256.1:0-2042 GCA_036353375.1 Halieaceae bacterium
GATCAGCCGGAAACGCAGGTTGTCGTTGCTGGTGGGCATGGAACCCTTTGCGTGTGTGAGCGGCCGGTGACGGGCGTTCCTGACTGCCCGTCCCTGACCCCGATCAGACCGAGTCTACGCCATTTAAATCCTTGCGATGCCCGTGCAATGGTATCGGTGGCTCTGTTCCCATGACGGACTGCCCCGTGCCGGGTTACTCTCCCCGCAATGTCACAGGCCATAGACAACCCGGCAGCTTTCACGGACCTTCAGCCTGGATGGTCCCCACCGGACTACGCCGGTGAAGGCATCGCCAACCTGATGCTGAGCCTCGCCCTGGGGCTGGGTGATCATGCGGCCGACAGCATGCTGCCAGCCCTCAACGGACTGCCACCCGAGATCATCGCCCGGCACAGCCGCGTGCTCCTGCTGGTGGTGGACGGACTGGGTGATGCCATGCTGACCGAGCCCGGCCTTTGCCCGACCCTGTGCACCCACCGGGTCAAGGCCCTCTCCTCGGTCTTTCCCACCACCACGGCGGCGGGCATCACCACCTACCTCACCGGCCGGCCGCCCGCTCGGCACGGACTGACCGGCTGGTACACCTACATCGAGGTCCTGGACCAGGTCATGGCCGTGCTGCCGGGCCTGCCCCGGGGCGAAGGTCCGAGATACGGAGAGCTCGCGATCACCCCCCGGGAACTGCTGGGCCTCGATCCCCTGTTCGCACGCCTGTCCGTGCCAGCAGCCAGCGTGAGCCCCGCGAAGATCGCCAACTCACCTTTCAACCGCAGCATCAGCGGCGACGCCCGCAGCTATGTCTACGAGGACATGGCGGGGTTTTTCCGGCAGACCCGTCGGGCGGTGCTGGACACCCCCGGATTCACCTACGCCTACTGGCCGGAACTGGACCGCCTGGGCCACGACCATGGCGCCGACAGCGCCGAGCTGCGTGCCCACCTGGCGGAGCTGGATACGGGGTTCGCCCGGCTGCTGGAGGGTGTTGCCGGCAGCGACACCCTGGTGCTGCTCAGCGCCGACCACGGCATGATCGACGCGCCCCGGCGCGTGGACCTGTCCCGGCACCCGGAGATCGCCGCCTGCCTGAGTCGCCCGCTGTGCGGCGAACCCCGGGTGGCCTTCGCCTACCTGCGTCCGGAGGCCCGGGAAGAGTTCAAGGAACGGGTGACCCGAGAACTGGGCCATTGCCTGAACCTGGTAGACAGTCGAACACTGCTAGCGGACGGCTGGTTCGGCCCTGGCCCCACGCACCCGGCCCTGGCGGGCCGCGTGGGCGACTTTGCCCTGTTCATGCATGATGGCTGGATGATCTTCGACCAGGTCCCCGGGGAGAAACGCCCGCCGCGCATGGTGGCGGCCCACGGTGGCCTGAGCGAAGCGGAACGCCTGGTGCCGCTGGTGATGGCGCGGGTCTAGCCCGCATATCTCACCACCGTTCGTCGCGAGACCGTCGAGATGCCGCTGTGACGGGGTGCGCGGACCGGAAGACGGCGCAGGCGTAGATGACACTACGTCAAGTCGGCTGGAGGGAGCACGCCCCGTCACAGCGAGCAGGTCGGCTGTCGCAGTAGAATGGTGGTGAGATATGCGGGCTAGGTGCTCCCGCTCTGGTAAAATTGAGGTCTATTGCACGAGGGCCCTGCCATGAACGACCCCGACGACGCCTACCAGACCGCCGCCACCGAGACCGTGGAACTGGCCAACCGGCTGGCGGCCGATACCCCCGACAATCACCCCTGGGACATCGCCGACGGCCTGCTGGCCGGGGCCGTGCACTACTGGCTCTACAGCCGCCAGCCCTGCGGCGACCCCATGTGCGAGGACTGCAGCACCGTTGCCACCGCCGACCTGCGGGTGGCGGAACTCAAGCGCCTGGTGGAACAGCTGGCCCAGGACAGCGATTACTACCATTCGCCGACGGATGTGAACGTCGGTCGTGCGTAGCACGATCGACAGTGGCTAGTCTCAAGTGGCAAGTGGCAAGGAACACCACCCTCACCCCGGCCCTCACTGAGGGAGAGTGGTTTTCCTTGCCACTTGCC